>JAVXWK010001060.1:0-5557 GCA_032230575.1 Pseudonocardiales bacterium
GCGGGCGTCGGCCAGCACCAGATGTGGGCCGCGCAGTTCGTGAAGTACGAGCACCCGCGCACGTGGATCAACTCCGGCGGCCTCGGCACGATGGGCTTCGCCGTTCCCGCCGCGATGGGCATCAAGGCCGGTCAGCCGGACCGCACGGTGTGGGCCATCGACGGCGACGGCTGCTTCCAGATGACCAACCAGGAGCTCGCCACCTGTGCGATCGAGGGCGCGCCGATCAAGGTCGCGGTCATCAACAACGGAAACCTGGGCATGGTCCGCCAGTGGCAGACGCTGTTCTACGGCGAGCGGTACTCCAACACGGATCTGGGGACGCACAAGCACCGCATCCCAGACTTCAAGCTCCTGGCGGAAGCACTCGGGTGTGCCGGCCTGCGGGCCGAGTCGCGCGAGGAGGTGGACGACGTGATCGCGAAGGCTCTGGAGATCAACGACCGGCCGGTCGTCGTCGACTTCGTCGTCGGCAAGGACGCCCAGGTGTGGCCGATGGTCGCGGCGGGCACCGGCAACTCCGAGATCATGGCCGCCCGCGGCATCCGCCCCCTGTTCGACGAGGATCTGTGATGACCAGGCACACGCTGAGCGTTTTGGTCGAGGACAAGCCCGGTGTGCTCGCACGCGTCGCCGGCCTGTTCTCCCGCCGCGGCTTCAACATCGAGTCGCTCGCGGTCGGCCGCACCGAGTACCCCGACATCTCCCGCATGACGATCGTGGTCTCGGTCGACGAGCTGCCGCTGGAGCAGGTGACCAAGCAGCTCAACAAGCTCATCAACGTCATCAAGATCGTCGAGCTGGAGCCGACCGCTTCCGTTCAGCGGCAGCTGGTGTTGATTAAGGTTCGGGCGGATGCGACGGTGCGGTCGCAGGTCCTCGAAACCGTTCAGCTCTTCCGCGCGAAGGTCGTCGACGTGTCACCGGAAGCGGTCACGATCGAGGCCACCGGCACGTCTGAAAAACTCGACGCGTTGCTGCGCATGCTGGAGCCCTACGGGCTTCGCGAGATCGTCCAGTCCGGCATGGTCGCCATCGGCCGTGGCGCTCGTTCCATCACCGCCACCGCGGTTCGTTAGAACTAGAAAGTAGGGAATTACTGTGAGCGTCGAGATCTTCTACGACGACGATGCCGACCTGAGCATCATCCAGGGCCGCAAGGTGGCCGTGATCGGCTACGGCAGCCAGGGCCACGCCCACGCGCTGTCCCTGCGCGACTCGGGCGTCGAGGTCCGCATCGGTCTGCAGGAGGGCTCCAAGTCCCGCGCCAAGGCCGAGGAAGAGGGCCTGGAGGTCGGTACCCCGGCCGAGGTCTCCGCGTGGGCCGACGTGATCATGATCCTGGCGCCGGACACCGCGCAGCGCCACATCTACGCCAACGAGATCGCCGCGAACCTCAAGCAGGGCGACGCGATCTTCTTCGGCCACGGCTTCAACATCCGCTACGGCCTGATCACCGCTCCGTCCGGTGTGGACGTCGCCATGGTCGCGCCGAAGGGCCCCGGCCACCTCGTCCGCCGCCAGTTCGTGGACGGCAAGGGTGTCCCCGCGCTCATCGCGGTCGAGCAGGACGCCTCCGGCAACGCGCAGGCGCTCGCCCTGTCCTACGCCAAGGGCATCGGCGGCACGCGTGCCGGCGTCATCAAGACGACGTTCAAGGAAGAGACCGAGACGGACCTCTTCGGCGAGCAGGCCGTCCTCTGCGGTGGCGCGTCGGCGTTGGTGCAGGCCGGTTTCGAGGTGCTGACCGAGGCGGGCTACGCCCCCGAGGTCGCGTACTTCGAGTGCCTGCACGAGCTCAAGCTGATCGTCGACCTCATGTACGAGGGCGGCATCGCCCGCATGCGCTACTCGATCTCCGACACGGCCGAGTTCGGTGACCTGACCCGCGGCCCGCGCGTCATCACCCCCGCCGTGAAGGAGGAGATGAAGAAGATCCTGAGCGAGATCCAGGACGGCACCTTCGCGAACGAGTGGGTGGCCGAGGACGACAACGGCCGCGCCAACTACAAGAAGCTGCAGCAGGAGGGTGAGAACCACCCGATCGAGGCGACCGGCAAGAAGCTCCGCGACATGATGTCGTGGGTCGACCGGCCGATCACCGAGACCGCCTGAGGCTTTCCGCTGAGTCTTTCCTCGAAGGGAGGCCCGTGGCGCGTGTGTGACGCGCCGCGGGCCTTTCCGCTTTCAGTTGTGGATCATCCGCTAGCTTCCTTCTCATGACGGAAAGTGCGCCGATCTACGACGACAAGGCCCACGTGCGCGGCAACCTGGATCTCCGCGACGCCGAGTGGAAGCGCCCGCCGGAGCCGGAACCGGAGGACGGCCACGTCGAGATCGCCTTCGTCCCGCACACCGACGGCGCCACCTACGTCGCCATGCGCAACTCCAAGCAGCTGGAGCCGGTCCTCGTGTTCACGATGGCCGAGTGGGACGCTTTCGTAGCGGGCGCCAAAGACGGGGAGTTCGACGAGCCCTGGTGAGCATCCCCAGGCCGGCGAACTTGTCGCGTGAGCGCGGCCCGCGTCCGAAGCGCTGATCCGCTTCCCGGACGCGATCCGCACGCCGCCGTGCTCCGGTGGCCTCGATCAGCGTGGTAGCCGACCCGAGCTTCTCGGCGCGCAGCTCCCGCACCGCGGAGAACTGCCACCTGAGTTCTGTCAGGCACGTCATGCCCGGAAGCTAGCAAGGCACACCGACAGCAGTCAGCCGGTTTTCGGACGTGCACGTCGTCTGACCTGCGAAATGCAGAAATCTCGCAAGAAACCCGCACGACCCCTCGGTGAAGGTGGACCGCACCTGAACACGAAGGGGAGAAAGCCTTGAAGAAGATTCTGGGGACGGCCACGGCCACCGCTGTCGCCGCCGCGACGTTGCTGCTGCCGGGAACCGCGTCGGCAGGGGAGACGGGGACGCAGGCCGCGTGCGACCCGAAGAAGAACGTGAACATCAGCGTGCAGAAGCGCGGCAACTTCATCGACGCGCTCGGCGGGTTCTTCAACTGCGACCAGGCGACCACCAGCTTCACGATCATGGTCCAGGAGAAGACGACCCTGAGCTGGAAGGACCACGTGGTGAGGACGGGCGTGTTCAAGACCAACACGTACGCCATCACCACCTACACCTGCAACGGCTCGAAGTCGAAGAAGTACCGGGCGCTCATCACGAGCGGCATCGGCACCCACGAGTGGGTCAAGACCTCCAGCAGCATCACTGTGGCTTGCGGATGACCGCCGCCAGGACCATCGCGGCGGCAGCGGTCGCCGTGGCCGCGTTCACGCTCGTCGGTGCACCTTCGGCGTCGGCGGCGGTGCTGACCAACCGGTTCAAGTTGGCGGGCACGACGTTGTGCCTCGACGGCAGCGTCGGCGGTGCCGTCGCGGACGTTCGTCTCGCCACCTGCGGGCCGGGGGATCGGCAGTTGTGGCGTTGGTCGACGCCGGGCTCCCAGACGTCGTTGCGCCACGTCGGCACGGGCGCCTGCGCCCACCACCTGCGCACCGAGGTCGGGCTGTCCGCCTGCGGCACCGCGGTGTCGCAGCGCTGGCAGGTGACCGGAACTCCGGACACCATGCTGATCAAGGCGGCCGACACCGGCCAGTGCCTCGGCAGGACCGCCGCGGCCAGGGTCGGGATGTCGCCCTGCAACGGCAGCGCCGCCCAGCACTGGCAGCGCGCCTAGATCGCTCACGGTGGTGGGCGTGGTGCCGCACTCTCTCGAGTCGAGCACCCCGTCCACCGCTCGATCCGGTCGCATGTACCGCTCACGCGCTTTCTGTGCGGTGCCGTCCGAGCCGCTGCGCCTGGCGGCCGGCTCGCGGCTCTCGACCGGTAACCAGCGCAAACACCGTCTCACCCCGCAAGACGCCGTCAGTGACCTGAGACACCCGCCAGAAGGCCGGGGTGGGCCCCCTGTCTATGCTCGTTAACAGTCCGGACACATTGCGGTGCTCCGGTCGGCGCGGGCCTGCCGCCTCGACCACGCCCGCGCCCCACGATCCAACCGTTCTGGGAGCGATGTCCGTGACCAACACGAGCCGACCTGTTGTCCTCATCGCCGAGAAGCTCGCACCGTCCGTGCTGGACGCTCTCGGCGATGGCGTGGAAGTGCGCCACGTAGACGGCACCGACCGCGTGGCCCTCCTCGAGGCCGTCGCGGACGCCGACGCCCTGCTCGTGCGGTCCGCCACGCAGGTCAACGCCGAGGTCTTCGCCGCCACCCGCAAGCTCAAGGTCGTGGCCCGCGCGGGCGTCGGCCTGGACAACGTCGAGGTGCCCGCCGCCACGGCCAACGGCGTGATGGTCGTCAACGCGCCGACGTCCAACATCGTGTCCGCCGCCGAGCACGCCGTCGCGCTCCTGCTGAGCGTCGCGCGCCAGATCCCGGCCGCCCACGAGACGCTGCAGAACCACGAGTGGAAGCGCAGCAAGTTCAACGGCGTCGAGCTCAACGGCAAGACCGTCGGTGTCGTCGGCCTTGGCAAGATCGGCCAGCTGTTCGCGCAGCGCATCGCCGCGTTCGGGGTCGAGCTCATCGCGTACGACCCGTACGTGTCGGCTCAGCGCGCCGCCCAGCTCGGCATCGAGCTCGTGACGCTGGAGGAGCTGCTGGAGCGCGCCGACGCCATCAGCATCCACCTGCCGAAGACCCCGGAGACCAAGGGCCTGATCGGCGCCGAGCAGCTGGCCAAGGCCAAGCGCGGCGTCATCATCGTCAACGCCGCCCGCGGTGGTCTCATCGACGAGGAAGCTCTCGCCGAGGCCGTGAAGGAAGGCCAGGTCGGCGGCGCCGGCGTCGACGTCTTCTCCACGGAACCGACCACCGAGAGCCCGCTGTTCAACGTCCCGGGCATCGTCGTCACGCCGCACCTCGGCGCGTCCACCTCCGAGGCGCAGGACCGCGCGGGCACGGACGTCGCGAAGAGCGTCGTCCTCGCGCTCGCCGGTGACTTCGTGCCGGACGCCGTCAACGTCCAGGGCGGCGCGGTCGGCGAGGAAGTCCGCCCGTACCTGCCGCTGGTGCAGAAGCTCGGCACCGTCCTCAGTGCACTGTCGCCGAAGGCCCCGACCAGCGTCACGGTCGAGGTGCGCGGTGAACTGTCCAATGAGGACGTCCAGGTGCTCCCGCTCGCGGCCCTGCGCGGAGTCTTCTCCAGCGTCGTCGAGTCGCAGGTGACGTTCGTCAACGCCCCGCAGCTCGCCGCGGACCTCGGCGTGAGCGTGGATCTGGTCAAGGAGACCGAGAGCCCGAACCACCGCAGCCTCGTCACGGTGAAGGCCGTGCAGGCGGACGGCACGACGAACACCGTGTCCGGCACGATCAGCGGCATCGCCCAGGTCGAGAAGCTGGTGAACATCAACGGCCGCAACTTCGACCTGAGGGCCGAAGGAACGGTGCTGCTGCTCGAGTACCCGGATCGTCCGGGTGTCATGGGCACGGTCGGCACGCTGCTCGGCGAGGCCGGCGTGAACATCGAGGCCGCGCAGATCAGCCAGACCGGTGCGGACGCCGTGATGGTGCTGCGGGTGGACCGCCCGGTCGACACCGCCGTGCTCG
>JAVXWK010001063.1:0-7324 GCA_032230575.1 Pseudonocardiales bacterium
GCACCTCGCGGCCGTCGAGCACGACCTTGGGTTCGGGCAGCAGGAACGACAGGGACAGCACGGATCTGCGCACGTGCCGTTGTCTGGGGATGCGCAGCAGGTAGCCCTGGGCGAGGGTCTCCAGCACCGCCTCGCGGCCGTCCGGGAGCAGGATCCGGTCGCTGGACACGTCGACGCGGGACGGCAGCAGCCCGTACGGCTCGACCGCGACGACCCTGCCGGTGGGGCTGAGCAGCGCGCCCGGTTCGCCTCGCAGCGCGATCAGGTGCCGCATGTTGCGGGCCCGCAGCTCCTCGTCCTGCGCGTGCATCCTGGCGAGCATCTCCGACTCGGCGAGCCGGGCCGACGCGGACACCAGCGCCACCATCGACGGGTGCACGGTCTCGATCGGGCCGCTCAGGTCGACCACGCCGATCGTCGAGCCCGTGTCGGGGTCGCGGATCGGGCTCGCCGCGCACGTCCAGTGGTGGTACGTCCGCACGAGGTGCTCGGCCGAGTGCACCGTTACGGGTGAATTGACCGCCAGTGCGGTGCCCATCCCGTTCGTCCCGGCCGCGTCCTCCGACCAGCGCGTTCCCTCGGCCAGGCCGACGTCCTCGGCGCTGGTGCGGGTGTGGTGGTCGCCCTCGCACCACAGGATGTGCCCCTGGGCGTCCGCGACGATCATGATGTGCCTGGCCTGCTCCGTGAAGCCCAGCAAGGTCTCGCGCAGCAGCGGCAGGCTCGGGTGCAGCGGGTGCCGTTCGCGCAGGTCGGGAAGCTCGTCCTGGGCGAACACCGTGGGCGCGGTGTGCAGGTCGGGATCCACGTTGGCGGCGAGTGACCGTTGCCACGACGCGGAAATCACCGAGCGTGGCGAATCAGCCGTGCGAGTACCACTCAACACGGCATCTCTGACTCGACTCAGCAACAGTGCGTGTTGCCCGGGTTCGTGGGTCACTGATCCATCCACGGCTTGCAACGAGCATGCAACGTTCTGCGGCCTACTTTCTCATTTCCCCCACCCCAGTCTCGCAGCAGGCCATCGAAACCGTGGAGTCGAGAATGACGCAGTACGCGGCGCCGGGTCAGCCCGGCAGCGTGGTCGCGTACCGGCCGAGGTACGACCACTTCATCGGCGGCGACTACGTGCCGCCCGTCTCCGGTGAGTACGTCGAGAACGTCACGCCGGTGACCGGTGAGGTCTTCACGGAGGTCGCGCGCGGCACCGACGCCGACCGCGCCCGTGCCCTGCACGCCGCCAGCGGCGCCGCACGCGCGTGGGGAAGCACCACGCCACGAGAGCGCGCCACGGTCCTGGGCGAGATCGCGGACCGGGTCGAGGAGCACGCGACCGAGCTCGCGGTCGCCGAGACGTGGGACAACGGCAAACCGGTCCGCGAGGCCCTGGTCGCCGACATCCCGTTGCTGATCGAGCAGTTCCGCCAGTTCGCCGCCGTCATCCGCACCGAGGTGGGCCAGGTCGAGCAGCTGGGCCGCGACACCTGCGACTACCGCTCGTTCCAGCCGCTCGGCGTCGTGCACGAGCGCGTGCCGTGGACGTTCCCGCTGATGGCCGCCTCCCGTGTGCTCGCCCCGGCTCTCGCCGCCGGCAACGCCGTGGTGTTGGAGCCCGCGCTGCAGACACCGGCGTCGATCCACGTGCTGCTCGGCGTGATCGCCGACCTGCTGCCGCCCGGCGTGGTGAACGTGGTCACCGGCTCCGGTGATCACCGCGTGCCTTCCGGCCGTTGCCCCAACATCTTCTTCTCCGACGTCACGGCCCAGCGCGACAGCTTCCTGGACAAGGCCCTCGAAGGCTTCGCGATGTTCGCGGCCAACCAGGGCGAGATCTCCACGGCTCCGTCGCGCGCCTTGATCCAGACCGCCGTGTACGAGGAACTGCTGCACCTGGCGACCCAGCGCACGGAGCAGATCCGCGCGGGCGACCCGCTCGACACCGACACGATGGTCGGCGCGATGGTGTCGCTGGAGCAGCGCGACCGAGTGCTCGCCTACATCTCGCGCGGCAGGGCGGAAGGCGCGCGGCTGGTGACCGGCGGCGAGGCCTCCGGCCACTACGTCCAGCCCACGATCTTCGAAGGTGATCACCGCTCCGCCGTGTTCGCCGACGACGTGCTCGGCCCGATCGTCTCGGTGACGCGCTTCGACGACCGCGACGACGCGGTGAAGATCGCCAACGAGTCGGCTTCCCAGCTCGGCGCCGGCGTCTGGTGCCGCGACGTCGCTTTGGCGCACAACGTCGGCCAGGAGCTCAGCGCCGAGCGGGTGTGGGTCAACAACTACTACGCGTACCCGGCGAACACCGCAGTGCTCGCCGAGTACCGCCGCGTGAAGCACCTGCTGGTCAGCTACTCCGACCGCGCGCAGGGGTATTTCTAGAGGCTATTTCTTCCAGGGCACCTGAGTCGAGGCGTAGTAGTTGATGCCCTGGACCTTCCAGCGGGGACCCTGTGCGCCCAGCCGCGGCGCGAACTTGTCCCAGTTGTGGGTCGCGGCCGTCGACCAGCCGAGCTCGGCGGCCACCGGCAGCCTCGGGAACGCCATGTACTCGATGTCGGCGGAGGTCTTGATGGTCTCCGTCCACAATGGAGCCTCAACGCCGCGGACGCTGTTCTCGCCGACGCCGCTCAGGTACGCGCCGGGGTTCCAGCCGTAAGCGGTCTTGACCTCGACCAGCCCGGCCCAGTCCTGGCCGAGCTTGGTGTTCTTGTTGTACTTCATGTCGAGGTAGATCCGGTTCGCCGGCGACATCAGCACCTTGTTGCCGCGCTTGGCGGCCGCGGCCACGTTGGCGTCGGACGTCTCCGTGCCCCAGAACTGCGGCACGAGCGTGGTGTCCGTGGTGGTCTTGATGAACTCGTGCCAGCCGGTCGTGGTCTTGCCGTACTTCTTGACGATCGGCAGCACCCGGTTCATGAACTTCACGAAGTCCGCGTCGGGGGTGCTCAGGGCCTCGTCGCCGCCGATGTGGAAGTACTGGCCGGGCGTGATGGCCGAGACCTCCTTCACGACGTCCTCGATGAACTTGTACGTGACGTCCTTGCTGATGCAGAGGCTCGAGAAGCCGACGTCCGTGCCGGTGTAGAGCGGGCGCTTCTTGCCGTCGCAGTTGAGCTCGGCGTAGCTCGCCAGGGCGGCGTTGGTGTGGCCCGGCATGTCGAACTCGGGAATCACGGTGATGCCGCGGCTCTGCGCGTACACGACCAGGTCCTTGTACTGGTCCTGGGTGTAGAAGAGGTTGCCCTTGCGGCCGCCCACCTCGGTGCTGCCGCCGATCTTCGTCAGCTCGGGCCAGCTCTTGATCTCCAGGCGCCAGCCCTGGTCGTCACTGAGGTGCAGGTGGAAGTAGTTGATTTTGAAGGCCGCGATCTGGTCGATGTAGCGCTTGACCTGGTCGGGGGTGAAGAAGTGCCGCGCCACGTCGAGCATGGCGCCTCGGTGCTGGTACCTCGGGTAGTCGAGGATGCTGGCTCCCGGGACGGTCCAGGGGCCTTGCTGCTTCGTCTTCGCCTCTGCCTTCGGGGGCAGGAGTTGGCGGAGAGAGGCGATGCCGTTGAAGTGTCCGGCTGTGCTGTTGGCTCGGATGATGACCTGCTTGGGGGTCACGTCCAGTTGGTAGCCCTCTTGGCCGACTTTGGGGTCGGCGTTGTTGAGCAGGACTATGCCGTCGCCGGTCACGCTGTCGGTGATCTGCAGTGGGAAGCCTGTGGAGGGGCGGAGGACTGACGCCAGCAGTTCCGCGGGCTTGCGGGCCGAGTCCGTGGCGATCTGGATCTTGGCGGTTGCGGTCAGGTTGAAGACGATGTCCGTGTGGGGCTGGATCTGGACTGGTTGGGGGTCCAGTTCCTGCAGCGGGGTTGCGGCGGTTGCCGACGGTCCGGTCACCAGGACTCCTGATCCGGCCAGCACCAGAGCTGTGAGTGCTGTGCGCACTCTGTTCGTGTTCACGCCAATCCTCCAGGGCAAGGGGGGACCTTGTGGCGGCGGCGAAGGGTTCACGGTTTCAGCCTGGATGGTGGGTGTCAAGGTTCAGACCAATCGGCCGCCGCCTTCGACGCCAGGCTGCAAGTGCCGCCAACTGCTAGAGGTGTTCCTTGCTCAGCTTGTTCCACAAGGCGGGGAGCTCTGCCTCGGTCTTGTGAGCCAGCTCCACTTCCTTGCCGTACAGGAGGCCGAAGGTGAAGCCGTTCTCGTCGCCACGGCCCAGTTCGAGGAGGACGGGGCGGGCCACCACCGAGTCCTGGTGATCGCCCAGGAGTGTTTGGACGTCCTTGGCTCGCTTGCGGAGGGCCTTGGCGTGCTTGCCGAGTGCCGGTTCGGCTACTTCGGCCGAGTAGCGGAGGCGTTTGGCCGCTTTGCGGGCCTCGTGGAGGGGCTCGTCGCTGTCGCGGGCCTCGAGGGCTGCTTCTACTCGGACGTCCAGGCGGTGGCGGGCCTTTTCGACCAGGCGCGGGAGGACTTCGCGGGCCTTGCCCGAGGCCAGGTTGGTCAGAGGAGGTGTGGCCAGCAAGGAGTCGATCGAGTTCAGCAAGGCGAAGTAGCGCCTGTTGTCGAGGGCCGCCACGGAGTCCTTGTGGGCCTTGGCTTCCAGCGGGGCGAAGTGGCGGGTCATACGGGCCGCCACGTCGCCGAGGACCAGTTCCGGGGGGAGGGAGTGGAGGGCGTCCTCGAAGCGCGTGCGGAGGACTTCCAGGTCTCGGGAGGTGCCCAGGACGGCGGCCAGCCACTTGAGCTCGTCGGTCAGTTCGCGGGTGGCGTTGCGGTCGACGATCTTGCCGAACGCTTGCAGGGCCGAGCGCATGCGGCGGGTGGCCACTCGCATCTGGTGGACGGCGTCGTGTTCGTTGCGGCGGACTCGGGGGTCCTGGTTCTGGAGGGCGGCGCGTTGTTCGTGGAGGTAGGCGAGGACCACTTCGCCCGCGCTGGACTTCTTGCTGATGGACGGGATGGCGTCTCGTTTTACGCCGATCACCTGGGAGAGCTTGGATTTTGAGGCTGAGGGGTGGATACCGGCGGTGCCGAGGTGTTGTTCGACGGTGTCCAGGAGTTCGCGGTCGCCGCCTGAGCCCAGTTCGACTTCGATCTCGCGCCACGAGGTGGTGGTGGTCGAGGAGCCCATCGTTTGGGCGGTGACCACGTCGTCCACCACCTCGGCGAGGAGTTCGCCGTTGCCGTTGGTGAGTTGCCAGCGGCGGCGGTTGGTGTGGATTTCGGCGATGGGGCCCAGACCGGAGCCTCGCGTGTGGGCTCGGACCAGGGAGGAGAGGTCTTTCGGGGGTTGTTTCACGGCGCGGCCCAGTGGGGCTCGGACTTCCTGGCGGGAGTCCGCGTCGTCGGCCGGGAGCTTGAGGTGCCAGCCCTCGTCGTCGCCGCCCACTCGGCGGCGGAGGGTCACGCCGGCCCGGGCCAGGCGGTAGTCGTCGGTGTCGAAGTACGTGGCTTCGAGGTCGAACTCCTCCGGGCCCGTCGCCACGCCGGTGATGGTGGTGAGGTCCGGCAGACTCGCGTCCGATGGTGCCTCGTACTTCCGCTCGGTCTCAGTAACAGAGGTCGCCATTTACTAGTAATACCTCGTTTCTGCGCACTTCACTCAGTGCGGTGACGGTGCGTGAGGGGTCGTTGCCACGGCCGGGCGGAATCCCGACCTCGAATGCGTGTAAGCAGTGGTGAGTGCCTTGGCCCCGCCAGAAGTGTCCGGTTCGCTGGTCGGGTGCCCACGGAGAAGGAACGGCTTGAGGTTGTCGAGCCGCAGGTCGCCACGTTGATCAGTCACGTCGGTCAGCTCGCAGCCGAGTTGGAACGCGTCACCGCGCGGCTGACTGTGCTGGAGCGGCGGTTGTCGGGGGCTGGTGATGGACAGTTGGCGGATCTCGACGCGGTGGCGGGGGACATCGCGCCGCTGGTCGAGGCGCTGCGCAGGGCGTGGGATGCCGAGCAGGAGATCCTCGCTGACCCGGCGCGAGTCGCGCTGAGGCAGGAAGTGCTGGAGTTCGACGGGCTCAAGGCTCGCCGGGACGACGCCAAGTCCAAGCTGGACAGTGGGCGGGTGCCCCGGTTCGAGCGGGACGCGCTGTCGCACGAGGTTCGCCAGATGGAGTGGCTGATCAACGCCAACGAGGCGAGCGCGCAACGGGCGGCCGAGCGGCTGGAGTCCGACGAGGACGCCGCCGGTGAGGAGTGGCGGACCGAGGCGGTGCTCGCCGGGGACAAGGCTCGCGGCGAGATCAAGGACGCGGCCGAGCGGCGCATCTCGGAGGCGCTCTCGCAGTACGCGCGCATGCCCGTGTGGTTCCGGGTGGGGCTCGGGGAGATTCCGACGCCCGATCCGTCGTTCTGGCTCGAGTCGGCGATCGCGGTGCTCGCGTACCGGCTGGAGTACGGGGTGACGGACGCGGTCACGCCGCTCGGGGCGCCGCCGTCGGCCAAGAGCGGCTGCGAGAACTGGGTGCGCCGCACGAACGTCTACTCGGACATCACGGACCGGCTCACGACGCTGGCCGCCACGTTCCACCTGCAGTAGTCTTCCTGCAACCGCACGGTTGCAGGAGGTGCAAGTGGACAGGATCGAACGTGACGTGGTGATCAACGCGTCGCCGCAGCGTGTGTGGAACGCGCTGACCTCGGCCGAGCACCTCGGCACGTGGTTCGGCGACGCGGGTGCGACGGTGTCGGCGCTCGAGCCCGGCGGCGAGGTCACGCTGACGTGGGCAGAGCACGGCACCGGGCGTGCGATCATCGAGAAGGTCGAGCCCGAGTCGTTCTTCTCGTGGCGCTGGTCCGGTCCGCTCGGGCCGGATCCGGTGCCCGGCAACGCGACGCTGGTCGAGTTCACGCTCACGCCGGAGGGCGACGGCACGCGCCTGAAGGTCGTCGAGAGCGGCTTCTCGACGCTGGACCGCCCCGTCGAGAAGCAGGAGTGGCACCGGGAGCGCAACGTCGACGGCTGGGGCCACGAACTCGACGAGCTGCGGGAGTACCTGGAGAAGTGAGTCAGGTCGACGATGTTCTGGCCGCGCTCGCTGATCCGATGCGGCGCCGGGTGCTCGACCTCGTGGCGGTGAGGGGGCCGATCTCGGCCTCGGCGCTCGCGGGCGAGCTGCCGGTGAGCCGTCAGGCGATCGTGAAGCACCTCGGCGTGCTGGAGAAGGCCGCGCTGGTGGCGTCCGAGCGGGCCGGCCGGGAGAACAACTTCTCCGTCCGGGCCGAGGCGCTGGACGCCACCGCCACGTGGATGGCCTCGCTCGCCTCGCAGTGGGACAAGCGCCTGGCCGCGATCAAGAAGATCGCCGAGAGCTAGTTCAGCGCTGAGGCCGGCCCGGCG
>JAVXWK010001114.1:0-2723 GCA_032230575.1 Pseudonocardiales bacterium
TCGGGGATGTTGCCGCGCCCGCCCACCGGGCCGATGCGCCGCTTGCAGTCGAGGTAGTACCGCCCGGGCCCGAAGATCGAGGCCGCGTTCGACACGACCGCGGCCTCGAACTCCTTCTCGTCCGCGGGCGCGACGAGCTCGAATGTGCCCACCGGTGTGACGATCCTGCTCACCGCTCCCCTCGATGCCGTGCTAGTCGGCCAGCTCCTGCTCTAGCGCATCCGTGGCGGCGTGCGCGCTCGCCCGAGCGAAATCCGCCCAGGCGGCCTCGACCTGGTCCGCCAAGGCGGTGGTCGCGACCGAGGCCGTGTACGGCACGGTCATCGACGCCAGGTCGCCCTCCGATAGCCCATCCACGACGGAGCCAGTCGCCAACGATTTCAGCCGCCCCTGCGTTTCTCGGGCCGTGCACGCGAGGTAGACCAGCCCGGCCGGACGCCTGCGCGCGGCCGTACCCGGTGCACAGGGCCGCTCGCAGCCCACCCCGCGCGTTCCTCCGATGCGGCCGCTAGGGTACCAGCCCCGGCGGCCGGCGTCACCCGCTCAGAACTTGGTCTCCAACTCTTTCGGCCGAGCAACCGCTTGGTCAGCGCGATCCCGGTGCGTGCGGTGCTGCTCGGACCCCGCGTAGTCGGCCAACTGCTGGGCGATTGGCAGCTGCGCGTACTTCCCGGTCTTGTCGTACCGCGTCTTCTCGGCCACACACCCGGGGAACCGGAACTCGCGCAGTAGATCCTCCATCAGTCGCGGGAGCACGGCGCCCCTCGCCGGCGGCATAGCGATCGATCGTGGTGAATATCACGCGAATGTCGCGGCGATGCCATCCGAATGCCGGGCCGTGCACCTCGCAGCTGCCCGCCGACTTCGGGTGCGACCGGCGCCGACCGCGTCCTCACCGCCGGGGCCGTCTCCTACACCGTCGACGCCAACGGCAACCTGACCGCCCGCGGCGCCGAGACGTTCGCCTACGACCAGGCGAACCGACTGAAGTCCGCGACCGTCGGTGGCAGCACTCCGACCTATACGTACGACGGCGACGGCAGCGCGCGGCGCCGACCCTCGGCGGCGTCACGACGACCTACACCTACGACGCCAACCGGTCCCTGCCGGTCGTTCTCGACGACGGCGCCCGCAAGTACGTGTGGGACTCTACTCCGGAACCGGCTGCTGATGACTTCCCGCTCGGCGAGTGGGTGCGGCCTTTCGCAGCGGTGCTGCTCCCAACCAGCACGCCAACGCCGATCCGGCCGCTACCGACGTGGGCCTTCGGCACCGTTCGTCATGGAGGATGAGCCACCCGTCCGACCATAGCGAAGGCGTTTGCGTCCGGCGGGCGCATAGTGACTTCGCGACCAGGGAGTGTTGCCTGCGTCACGAACTAGCCCCGCGACTGTCGGTAGACAAGGGAGTCCTGCGGTGTCTTTCACGCAGAGAACGCGGAGCCGGCGTCCGTTGACAACACGCTCTTCCGTTTCACGTCGATAAACGCCACGTCGATACAATGGGGGACTTTCTACGGAGGACTCCTTGCCCACTTTCAAAGCCTTGGACCAGCAGCGCATCCAGGAAATCACACGTCGGGGTGGTTCCGCCGCCGGTGTTGACCTCACGGAGTACAAGAACTGGATCACGGAAGCCCTTCGGGAAGGATGGGGTTCCATCGGGCTCGACCCGACCGATTCCATACGTGCCATCAAGAGGCGCACAACCATCGCAGGTAAGGAACTCGGAAAGGTAGTGAAGTGGCACCGCAAGTCCACGCCGGGCGAGTTGATCTTCCAGGTCTTCAACGCGGAGAGTGCTCCTGCCAAGCGCGTTCGCTCGGCCCGGAAGAAGCGCTAGAAGCGCTGCCAGCGGGCGCCCCGCGGCGTGCGCAAGCTCGGAACCAATTCGCATGCTGAACCCCGAAGGGAGGGTGTCTGAGGCTGACCAGCCGTTCGCACTGAACCGGCGCCGACGGGCGGTTACAGGACGACGGACACCGCCGGCGGTCCGTGTCGTTACGAAGTCGAGGATGTGTGCTGGACGGCGGCTTCGGTGAATAGCATCCGTGGCGGCCGCGAGGGCGCAGGCTAACTCCTTCAGGCGGGCGCGGTCACTCCGCCGTCCCGCCACCGCCGCTATCCGGAGCCACCGGTCCGTGCCGGTTCTCCCAGCTGAGGGCGTCCCCCTCGATCAGTTCGCTCATGCCGAGCCGGCGGAGCATGTGCAGGACTTCTGCGCGGTGTGCCATGTTGTGCGTGACCACGTGCGTGATCGTCCCGCCGAAGGACTTGGGCCGCGGCGGGTCGTCGAGCACATCCCGGTACGTCTCGTCCCACGCGCCGCCGTCCCGAACGGTGCGGGCGATGTCGGCGAAAGCGCCGTACGCCGCGTCGAACCTCCCGATCAGGTCGTCCAGCGAGCCCGTACCCGTCCTCGCTTCCGAGGGCTGGCCGCGCATCAGAGCGGTCCACACCTCGACGTTCTCCACCAAGTGCTCGATCGTTTCCAGCAGCGAGCCGTGTCCGAGGTCGAACGGTCGACGCAATCCGTCCCGGTCGACCTCTTTGCACCGCTCCAACAGGTGCCGCGTCGTCCACGCGTCGTGTCCGAGAAGCCGGTCCAGCAGGTCCACGTCGTCCTCCGGCGCCCCGCATCCCACGAACACGCGTTCTGATTGTACGCGGGTCATAGGGTGCTTGCCGTTCCAGGCAGCAACTACGACCACACTCGCCAGGACG
>JAVXWK010000012.1:0-3573 GCA_032230575.1 Pseudonocardiales bacterium
CCACCGTGACCAGCGCGACCACGATCAGCCCCAGTCCCGACGCGAACCCGCCGAGCACACCGACCAGCACCGCTGCACCGCCCCACCACAGCAACCTCCTGGCCGGCGGTGTCGGCGCCTCCCGGTGGAAACCCAGGCACAGACACACGAACGTCACCAGCGACGGCAGCTGGAACGCGCTCCACATCAGCACGTACCGGTACTCCCCCAGCGACGCCACCGCCAGCAGTACCGGAGCGAACGCCGCGACCTTCGCCAACGTCCGCCGCCCGCTGAGCAGGGCCGCGAACGCCACGATCGGCCCGGCTTCCAGCAGCCGCCACCAACTGATCTCCGGAACCCACGCGGGATTTCCGTACGCGACGGCGAGCTGCGTGATCGCCGCTCCGGCGAAGTACATCCCGAGCAACAGCCCGATCATGCCCAGCGCCCGCACGATCTCACCGCGCCACACCACCTTCGCCGGCACGTTCGTCAACGCCGCGCCCGCCGCCAGATGTGTGCGCACGGCGAGGCCGAACATGGCCGCGGTCTCCGCCCACCCCGGCCAGCCGTGCTCCAGGTCCAGGTCGTCGGTGCGGCCGGCCAGGAACAGCCCGACCATCTCCTCCTCGCGATCCCGCCGGTACCACCCGGGCAACACCTTCAGCAGCCGCCGGTAGCGACGCTCCAGATTGCTCACGCCTTGCTCGCCCATGGCTGGACACCTCTCCCCCTCAGCACCGCGGACGCCGCCCGCACGTTCGCGCTCAGCCGCGCGACCTCCGCCTGCAACGCCCGCACACCGGCGTCGGTGAGCTTGTAGTAGCGCCGCAGCCGCCCCTGGTGCACCTCTTCACGGTCGCGCTCGGCGAGCCCGTCCGCCACCAACCGGTCCAGCACCCCGTACAGCGTGCCCACCCTCAGCACCATGCGTCCCTCGGACAGTTGCTCCACCGCCTGCACGATCGCGTAGCCGTGCAACGGCTCCTCCGCGAGCGCGGTGAGCACGAGGAACGTCTGTTCGGACATGACCCGACCACTCATGTCGTTGAATATATCGCGACGCGAGCTATATCGGGAAGCGGAATGACCGGAACGGCCTGATTTCAACCGACACTGAAGTAATAGGGAGCGCGAGATTCCGGTCCACACTGAATCTGTCGAGTGACTCCAGTCGAGACGATGTTTCGACGACCTGCGCAGCGGCAATGTCTGCGCGATGGTTCCGCGGCCGACGGGAAGGGAGGATCGATGGGCAGGGATACGCCGTGGGGATTCCTCAAGATCACCACCCAGGCACTAGGGTGACCCGCCGTGGACGCCCTCCCCGATCCGACAGACGCCCTTTCCGCTGTGCCGGTCGCGGGTTCCCGACGGTCTACGCCGGTGGTGGGACACCTCAAGTTCTTCTTCGGCCCCATGGACTGCGGCAAGTCGACGCTCGCGCTGCAGATCGACCACAACAACTCGCGGCAGGGTCGTCGCGGGCTGCTGCTGGTGCGGCACGACCGGTCGGGGCAGCCGCAGATCTCGAGCCGCATCGGCATCACGCGCGAGGCCGCGGAGATCCGCGACGACGACCTCCGCCGGCTCGTGCGCGCGGAGTGGGCCGTGGGCCAGCGCGTGGACTACCTGATCGTGGACGAGGCGCAGTTCCTCTCCCCCGCCCAGGTCGAGCAGCTGGCCGAGCTCGCCGACGACGTCCAGGTCGACGTCTACTGCTTCGGGCTCGCCACCGACTTCCGCGGCGAGATGTTCCCGGGGTCGCAGCGGCTGTTCGAACTGGCCGACGAGCTGAACGCCATCCAGGTCGAGGTTCTGTGCTGGTGCGGCGTGCCGGGACGGTTCAACGCGCGGGTGCGGGCCGGACGGGTGATTCGCGCTGGAGACACGGTTCTGGTCGCGGACACGGTTTCGGATACGGAACAGCACCGATCGGGTACAGAGAGCAACTGTGTAACCGATACCACGGAAACTACTATCCGTTACCAAGTGCTCTGTCGGCGTCACTTCCGATTGGGCGACCTAGGCCCTGACGTCGCACAAAGTGGCCAGCTGCGCTTGGCCTAGGCGGTTACACACAGGGTTGGCTAGGCCATTAGAGTGATGCGTGAGCACAGTAGCTTGATAACGCGTCACGATCCTGTGGCGATCGCATCCATTAGTAGGAAGCCTTCGTTGACGAGTGAACGACGTCACTGTGGGCGACCATGAGAGCGAGCCGGAAACAAACGGAGCAATCCGGGCGTTGCACACGGTGAGCAAGAAGCCTGGGCCCCGGCCCTGAGCCGAGCGAAAGGACACCGCCATGGCCGACCGCGTTTTGCGTGGAAGCCGGCTCGGAGCAGTCAGCTACGAGACCGACCGCAACCACGATCTCGCTCCGCGCCGGGCAGCGCGGTACGCCTGCCCGAAGGGACACGACTTCGAGGTCCCGTTCTCCGACGACGCCGAGTTGCCGCCGACCTGGGAATGCCGCCTCCACGGCACCGAGTCGAAGATCATCGACGGTGTCGAGCCGGAGGTGAAGAAGGTCAAGCCGCCGCGCACGCACTGGGACATGCTCCTGGAGCGCCGGTCGATCCCCGAGCTCGAGGAGCTGCTCGACGAGCGCCTCGAAGAGCTGCGTGGACGCCGTACCCGCACGGCCTGATCTCACAACCGCTTCAAGCCGTCCCGGTCTCCCGCCGGGACGGCTTTTTGCGCGCCCGCTTTGAGCAGCGCACGGCCCCAGACGAGGCCTGCCGCCGTCAGGGCGGTCCAGATCGCCAGCGCGGCGATCGACCTCGGTGAGCCCAGGTCGCTGAGCGCGTCTCCCAGTGTTGCGGCGAGCACGGTGGACGGAACGAGGCCCAGTGCTGTTCCTGTCGCGAAGTGCCGTGGTTCGACCGACGTGACGCCCGCGCCGTAGTTCGCCAGGGTGAAGGGCACGATCGGCAGCATCCTGACGACCAGCGTGGCCTCGATGCCCTTGGTGGCGAACACGTCTTCGATGGTGTGCAGCCGCTCCCCCAGCCATTTCGCCACGGCTTGGCGGCCGAGCTTGCGAGCGATACCGAACGCGATCATCGCTCCCGCCGTGAACCCCGCGATCGCCAGTGCGCTCCCCCAGCCGACACCGAACAGCAGCCCTGCTGCCGCGGCGAGGACCGGTTTCGGGAGGAACACCGCCGTGCCGAGCGCGCAGAGCGTCAGGAACGCTGCTGGGGCCGCCGCGCCCGCTTGGGCGACGAGCTCGCGGAGTCGTGCGCCGTCAGGGATGTCCACGAGCTGTGTGGTGACGACCAACGCGACCACGAGCAGCACCAACAACACAAGGCCCGCACGTCGCATCAGTCCAACCTACCGAGCCAAGTGGAACAAACCTCGCGCCACATCGGGCCGCACTGCCACCCTCAAGATCATGATGAAGCTGAACCGCGTGGCCGTCGCCACCGCACTCGCTCTGGGCACGGTGTCCGTGGCACCCGCCCAGGCCGCTACAGGTTCGTTCGCCGTCAGTGTCACCGGCGGCACTCTGGTCGGCGAGGTCGTCTGGAACCCGCGGACCGCCACCGTGGACGCGGTGCTGACCGGACAGCGGCAGGACCG
>JAVXWK010000024.1:0-19392 GCA_032230575.1 Pseudonocardiales bacterium
GCGGGGATCATCGTCGGCCCGGTGGACTCGAACTTCACGCTGGATCCGTTGCTGCACGACGAGATCCCGGTCGTCGCCTACGGACCGGGAGCGTGGGAGCCGCGCTGGACGCGCATGCCGCCGTTGCAGCACGACGCGGTGCAGGTGCCGTTCGACGTGCGGGTCTCGTTGTGGCGCACCGAACTTGACGGCAAGCTGGCGCACGGCATCGATCCGGCCGAGGTCACCGCGCACTTCGTACTGGGGCCGACGCAGATCAGCCGAGCCGCGCACGCCGCCACCGTGTCCGCGTTGGCCGACGACGGTTTGGTCGACGCCGGGCATCTTCGCGCTGGCGCACGCAGCCAGAACGCGGGTGGTCTGCAGCGGCTGGCGCGTCGCATCGAACCCGCGGTCTCGTGGCCGGATCTCGTTCTTCCTGTTGCTGTCACTTCCTTGCTGCGCGAGCTGGCCGCTCGCGCGAAGCACCGCGACCGCGTGATCGACGAGTGGCGCATGCGGCCCGGCGGCGGTCGTGGCCGTGGCGTGACGGCGTTGTTCGCGGGCGACTCCGGCACCGGCAAGACGATGTCGGCCGAGGTGATCGCGGCGTCACTCGGCCTGGATCTCTACACCGTGAACCTCGCGACCGTCGTGGACAAGTACGTCGGCGAGACGGAGAAGAACCTGGAGCGGATCTTCGTCGAGGCGGCCGGCGTCAACGGCGTGCTGCTCTTCGACGAGGCCGACGCGATCTTCGGCAAGCGCTCCGAGGTCCGCGACGCCCACGACCGCTACGCCAACATCGAGAGCGCGTACCTGTTGCAGCGCATGGAGTCCTTCGATGGCATCGCCGTGCTGGCGACCAACCTGCGCGCGAACCTGGACGACGCCTTCACCCGCCGCATCGACGTGATCGTGGACTTCCCGCTGCCCGACGCGGATCTTCGCCGCGGCCTGTGGGACCGCTGCCTCGGCGGCTCGGTGCCGCGCTCGTCCGATGTGGACCTGGATTTCCTGGCGGCGTCGTTCGAACTGGCGGGCGGCCACATCCGCTCGGCAGCTGTGACAGCCGCCTACCTCGCTGCCGCGGCGGGTCACGTGATCGGCATGGTCGAGCTGATCGGCGCCGTGGCGCGCGAGTACCGCAAGCTCGGCCGCCTGGTGGGAGAACGCGAGTTCGGCCGGTACATCGAACTGGCCACCGAACGTCTGGTGGGTTAGGGACCTAGGAGCGGAAGAGATGCGCGGACACGAACACGAATCGGAGACTTCCTTCCGCCCCAAGGGCGACAGGATCCAGCACGAGGAAACCGACCTGATGGGCCGCGCGGCCGCCGCCGGACGTCCCGACGTGCTCGGCCCCGCCGGCATGCTCGGTCTGCAACGCGCTGTGGGCAACGCGGGCGTGGGCGCCGTCGTGGAAGACTCACCCGCGCCCAATGTGATCACGTCCGGCGGCTCACCGTTGTCCGCCGACGTGCGCTCCGACATGGAAGGCCGCTTCGGCGCCGATTTCTCCGACGTGCGCGTGCACACCGACTCCACGGCACACGACTCGGCCAAGTCCGTGAACGCCCAGGCCTACACCGTCGGCTCGAACATCGTGTTCCAGCGCGACAAGTACGACCCCGGCTCGGACACCGGCAAACACATGCTGGCGCACGAGCTGACCCACGTGGTGCAGCAGCGGTCCGGGCCCGTCGACGGCACCGACGCCGGTGGTGGCGTGAAGGTGAGCGATCCGTCGGACCGGTTCGAGCGGGATGCGGTGGCGAACGCGGACCGGATGATGGCGACGCCTGCTGCTCCGGTGCAGCGGTGTGAGGACCACGGCAGTCACGGCGATGAGGCGCACGTGCAGCGTGAGGAAGCTCCGGCGGAGGAAGAGGAGACCGCGCAGACGTTCGTGCAGCGGGCGGAGGAAGAGGAAGAAGCCGCCGAGTAGACGGGTTCATTTCGGATACGCGGTCTGCACGACGAACGTGCGGCCCTCACCGCTGCTTCGGGCAGTTACCAGGGCGCGGGCGAGCTGGCCTCGGGCACCAGCACCGCGGGTGAACCACTGCCATCAGCGGGCACCGACCACACGTCGTTCAGGCCGTCGTCGCGCTGGATCCCGTACGCCACGGTCCTGTCGTCGATCCACGCGGGCTGGTCGTCGACGGTCCGGGTCTCGGCGAGCTGCGTGATCTTCCTCGAAACCAGGTCGAGCACGGAGACTCGCCAGCCCTTCTGCGGGTCGCCGTCGACAGCCTTCTTGTAGGCGATGCGAGTGCCGTCGGGAGACAGCGACGGGCATTCGACGTCGTCCAGGTCTGTGAGCGGCCTGAGGTGCTTGGCCGCGAAGTCGCCCTCGATCAGGTAGCGGTGCGGGCCGGTCGACATGGTGGCGTAGAAGCGGTTGTCGTCCGCGGTGAACGTGACGCCCCAGAAGTTCGAGTCGACGGGCCGCTGCGGCATGCCGTCGACGGTGAACTCCTCCAGCGACTGCACGAGCGTGCCGGTCTTCGTGTCGAGGATGCCCGTGCTGGTCGAGAAACCGTTGGCGGCGTAGGAATGCCCTTCGACGAACAACGTCCATGCCACCATCCGGCCGCTCGCGGAGACCCGCGTGCGGTTCGGGAAACCGGTCAGCGGAACGGTCCGGAGCTCCTTCAGATCGCTGTCGAGCACGGCCAGTTCGCCTGCCTTCAGCGCACCGACCGGACGCAGGCACGAGATCGTTCCCGCAGCGCCGTAAACGCGGTCGCAGCGTTGCTCGGTGACCTCACGAGATCCGCCGGGATCGTTGCGGGATACCGTGGACAGCTTGCCGTTGCTGAGGATCATCAGCCGGGGTCCGGAATTCAGCGGCACCGAGTTCGCGGCCTCTCCGGGAGACGTGCCGGACAGCAGGGTGTAGCCGATGGCGACGCCGCCGAGCAGCACGGCGGCGATGACGGTGATCAGCAGGCGGTTCTTCACGAGGTGCGACGTCCCAGCAGTGCGGCGGTGGTGATCAGGGCGAGGACGACCGCGACCGCGGCGGTCCTGGTGGCGGCTTCCGGGCTCCAGAACTGCCACGCGAGTCCGAACAGGACCGAGGAGCCGAGGTAAGCGATAGCTTGTCCACTTTGGATCAGCGCGATTCCGGTGGTGCGCAGGCGCTCCGGCAGCACCGGGCCCGCGAGCGCCATCAGCACGCCGTCCGTGCAGGCGTAGAAGACGCCGTAGAGCAGCACGACCAGCACCAGCAGCGGCCAGCCGCCGAGCGGTCCGAAGAGCAGCAGGTAGACGGCGGTCAGCGCGCCGTAGCCGCACACCATGACCTTGAGCCGGCCGACGCGATCCGCGAGGGCGCCCAGCGGTGCGGCGAGCAACAGGTAGACCAGGCTCGTGCCGACGGCGAGCAGCGGGAACCAGCCGAACGCCAGCCCCTCCCGCTTCTGCAGCAACAGGTACACGAACCCGTCGCCGATCGTGACCAGGCCGAGCAGCGACGCGGCCAGCACGATCTTGCGGACTGCCGGGTCTTTGAGGAGCGCGAGCTTGAGAGGTTCCTTGCGCTCCAGCGGTTCCGGCCGGTCACGCACGTAGAGCACGAGCACCAGCACGCCGAACAGAGCGATGCAGAAGCTGACGACGAACACGGCGTCGAACGACTGCGCGGAAGCCGCGAGCACGGCCATGGCGACGAGCGGCCCGGCGAAGGCGCCGATGCCGTCCATCGCCCGGTGCACACCGAACGCGCGGCCCAGGTCACTGCTGGGCGTGGACAACGTGATCAACGCATCGCGTGGTGCGGTGCGAAGTCCTTTGCCCGCACGGTCCGCGGTGATCACGAACCCGAGCGCGGTCAGGGAGCTGCCCGCCGCCAGCAGCCCGAGCTTGGCCACGGCGGAGATGCCGTAGCCGAAGCCCGCGACTGCCTTGCGCCGGTTCGTCCGGTCGGCGAGATAGCCGCCGGCGAGCCTGAGCAACGTGGTGGCGCCCGTGTAGACGCCGTCGATCAGCCCGTACGCGGCCGGGCTGAGCTGGAGGCCGATGACCAGGTACAGCGGCAGGATCGCGGTCACCATCTCCGACGAGACGTCGGTGATGAGGCTGACCGCGCCGAGCGCGAAGACGTTGCCGCTCAGTCCTTTCCAGTTCGCCGACTTGGGTTTGTCTGTTGTGGACAGGTACACACCGGCCTCCAGCAGTCCGTCAGTGACAGTTCGTGGTGCCGCTGTCGGTGTAGGTCTTGCCCCCCTCGGGGACGAACTGCCAGTCGAAACTGTTGCTGTGCAGCGTCACCTTCAGCACCCCGCGGGTCCCGGTGTTGCGGGCCTCGCTGTTCGGCTTGATCGTGCCGAACGGGTAGGCACCCGCGCCGCCCATGCCCGCGACGAACTGCCGGATGCCGCGCGCGTTGTCGAGGCCTCCGGTGGGGTTCTGCGGGGCGAACCGCTCGTACTGGTGGTTGTGCCCGGTGACCACGAGGTCGGCGTTGTTGTCGTACAGCGCCTGGAACAACGGCCTGGTCGCCGTCTCCGGGGCGTGGTTGGCACCGCTGGTGAACAACGGGTGGTGCCAGTACGCCGCGGTGCACGGCTTCGTGCTCGCCGCCAGGTCCTGGCGCAGCCACTGCTCCTGCGCGCCGCCCGCCGACATGCTGACGTTGGAGTTCAGCGACACGATGTGCCAGTTGCCGATGTCGTAGGAGTAGTAACCCCGCCCCGACGGCCCGGCCAGCGATCCGAAGTAGTTGTAGTACCCCGTCGCGCCACTGGTGTTGTAGTCGTGGTTGCCGGGTGAGGGCTTGGTGCGCGCCTTGTGACGGCCCCAGGTCGGCTGGTAGTAGGAGTTGAACTCCGACGCGGTGCCGCTGTTGTAGACGTTGTCGCCCGTGGTGAAGACCGTGCCCTGGATGTTGTCCAGGAGGTTGGCCGTCGCGGTGTCACCGGAACCGGAGTCCGCGATGTCACCGGCGCCGACCCACACCGGGTCGCCGGGCGGTGGCGTCGTGCCGTCGGTGACCACGAGCTGCGGAGCCGTGGTGGCACCGCTTTCACGTGAGTCGTAGTCGGCGCCGTCCGAGCTGGTGGACGTGATCGCGATGCTGTACGTGCCGTTGCCGGTCACGTAGCTGGTCACGTCGATCTCGTACCAGGCGTTGCGCACGACGGACCCGAGAGTGCCGAGCGTGGCGCCGTCGATGGCGGGCTGGTTGTTCCAGGTGACACCGGTTTCGGTCCAGCTGACGTTGGACGTGGACCTGAACGTGCCGCCGTTCGGGCTCTGCGCGTCGGCTACGTCGTCGGTGTGGACGCGCAGCTTCGCATTGCCGACCGAGCCGCTGATCCCGGAGACCGTGAACCTGAGGAACGTCCGCTTGATCGACGAGTTGTCGATGCCGAGCTGGCCGGACGTGCCGTAGTTGGTGCCGGTGGCGGCGTTGTCGACGTAGGTGTCGGCGGTGGGCGTGAACGTGGTCGTGGCCGCCTGAGCGGCGGTGGAGGCGGTGAGAACAGCCGCCGTGACGGTGATGGTGGAGAGCACGGCTAGGGGAGCCCTGCGACGTGACATGCCTGTCCTCGGAGTGGTGGGCGGACATGGGCCGTTTGGAGACGCTAGAGCGCTGCCTTTCGCCGTGGGGCGGCGAACGGGTGAACGTCAGGCAAATCGCGTTGACGTTTCACGCTGCCCTTTCGGGCAGTCACGGGCTCCCTCCGGCACCGCCGCGCGGTCGTGTCGTGTTTTCCCAGGTCGCAGCAGCATGTGTCGGACAGGGTTCCGTACGACATGGGAGGCCGTCGATGCCCACCTATCTCTCGCCGGGCGTGTACGTCGAGGAGGTGGAGGCAGGTGCCCGTCCGATCGAGGGCGTGGGCACCGCCGTCGCCGCGTTCGTCGGGTTCGCGGCCAAGGGTGACTACAACACCCCGACGCTGGTCTCGAACTGGGCGCAGTACACCGAGAAGTTCGGCGACTTCGCCGAAGGCTGCTACCTGCCGCTGGCCGTCTACGGCTACTTCCTCAACGGTGGCAACAACTGCTACGTCGTCCGCGTGGGCGGTTCCAAGTCCACGCCGGCGCTGCCCGCCGGCCCGCAGGCTCAGCTGGGCGGATATCGGGTGTCCTCCCGCGAGCTCGGCGCGGGCAGCCTGTCCGTCGAGGTCGGCGACCCCGCGGGGGAGAACCAGCCGGACGACCGCTTCTCGCTGGTGGTCAAGGACAACGGCAAGGTCGTCGAGACGCACCAGGTGTCTGCGAAGCGCGGCAAGGAGAACGTGCTCACCGTCGTGAACATGGCCTCGAAGCTGATCACCGTGGAGGAGGTCGCGGGGGCGTCCCTGGCCAAGCCGGACAAGGCTTCCGTGGCACTGCGCGAGGCTCCCACGCCGCCGCCGGTGCCGCGCAAGGTCGTTCCCGACGACTACGTGGGCGATGTGGCCGATCGCACCGGATTCGGTGGCCTGGAAGCGATCGACGAGGTCACGATGGTCTCGGTGCCCGACCTGATGAGCTCCTACCAGCGCGGTCTGATCACGCTGGAGGCCGTCAAGACCGTGCAGTCCGCGATCATCGCGCACTGCGAGCTCATGGGCGACCGCATGGCGATCCTCGACCCGCCTCCTTCGCTTTCCCCGGACCAGGTGAAGAACTGGAAGCAGACCGAGGCGGGCTACGACTCGAAGTACGCGACGCTGTACTACCCGTGGATCAAGGTCTACGACCCGTCCACTTCGGACAACATCTTCGTGCCGCCGTCGGGTCACATGGCCGGCGTGTGGGCGCGCAACGACGCTTCCCGCGGCGTGCACAAGGCTCCTGCCAACGAGACCGTGCGCGGCGCGGTCGCGTTGCAGACCCAGCTGACGAAGGCCGAGCAGGAGCTGCTGAACCCGATCGGCGTGAACTGCATCCGCGCGTTCACCGGTCGCGGCATTCGTGTCTGGGGCGCACGGACTCTGTCGTCCGACCCGGCGTGGCGCTACCTGAACGTCCGGCGGCTCTTCAACTACCTGGAAGAGTCCATTCTGGACGGAACGCAGTGGGTCGTGTTCGAGCCGAACGACGACGCGTTGTGGGCACGGATCCGACGGACCATCTCCGCGTTCCTGGTGATGGAGTGGCGCAAGGGCGCGCTGTTCGGCCTGACGCCCGACGAGGCGTTCTACGTCAAGTGCGACCGCGAGACCAACCCGGCGGAGGGCATCGACCTCGGTCAGGTCGTGTGCGAGGTCGGCATCGCTCCCGTGAAGCCCGCGGAGTTCGTCATCTTCCGGCTCGCCCAGATGCAGGGCGGCACCAGTCTGGTCAACGAGTAAAGGCGGTTCATCGACATGGCACTCCCCGATCTCGACACGTCGGTAGGCCACTCGTTCGGCCTTGAGGTCGACGGCATCACGATCAAGCAGATCTCCGAGGTGACCGGGCTGAAGATGGAGCAGGACGTCATCGAGCTCAAGCAGAACATGGCCGACGGCAAGTACGTCATCAAGAAGCTGCCGGGCCGCGCGAAGGCGGGCGAGGTCGTCCTCACCCGAGGCCTGACGGCCGACAACTCGTTCGAGAAGTGGATCAAGGACTCGCGCTTCGGCAAGATGGCCAGCGCCCGCAAGAACGGCGTGGTCGTCGTCTACGACTACGAGGGCCAGGCGATCAAGCGCTACAAGATCGTGCGCTGCTGGCCGAAGTCGTTGGAGATCGGCACTTTGAAGGCCGGTGACACCTCCGTGCTGACCGAGAAGCTCACGGTCACCTACGAGGAGATGGACGTCGAGTGAAGCGCTCTTCTTCTGCTGTTGCGGCTCCTGCGATGCAAACCGAGTTCGCGTTCTCGTTGCCGCGCGGGTACGTGGACGACTCCGGTGTCGTGCATCGCGACGGTGTCATGCGGCTGGCGACGGCTCGCGACGAGCTGATCCCGTTGCGGGACGACCGTGTTCGGGAGAACTCGGCGTTCCTGACGGTGGTTCTGCTGGGCCGGGTGGTGGTGCGGATCGGGTCCGTTGCGGACGTTCACGCGGGGATCATCGAGAACCTGTTCGCCTCGGATCTGGCTTTCCTGCAGGACATGTACCGCCGGATCAACAGCGAGGGGCACACGCGCTCCGGCGTCGCGTGTCCTTCCTGCGGGCACGCGTTCGAGGTCGACATCGCGGGCGGGCGCCTGGGGGAATCGTGACGTACGCGCCGGACCGGCTGTACTCGGAGGTCGCGTACGTCGCCTACCACTTCCACTGGTCCCTGGAGTCCATTTTGGACCTGGAGCACGCCGAGCGGTTGCGGTACGTGGAGGAGATCGGCCGCATCAACACGCGGATCACAGCTGGTTCTGGTTCTGGGTTCGGTTCGAGGAGGTGACTCGTTGTGTGGCCCTTTCGTCGGCGTGCTGCCGCGCCTTCACTGCCCGTCGTCCGGTCGGAGTGGCGGAACTTGCCGCCACTGCAGCGAGTCGTCGCACCGCATCCGCTGATCAACCCGGTGTCGTCGTTCTCTGCCGGGTTGAGCGCCTGGCAGAACCCGTCGCTCCTGGCACCTCTCGCGCATGCGGTGGGCCCTGCCGAGCCTTCGGGGTCGATCGCGGACGTGGCTGCTCTCGCCGCGCAGCCATCGGAGTGGAAGACCGTGTGGGCAGCGGGCCGTTCGTCCGATGGCCCTGTCGTCTCCCGGATGCCGGCGCCATCACCCGAACCCGTTGTGGTGGCGCGGAGTGTGGCTCAGCCCGAGCCGGTCGAGGTTGCAACGCCTGATGGTGAGGGGGAGGCGGTAGCTGCTCCCGTCGTCGAGGCGGGTGGTCCGCCGGCGGATGTGCAGCGTTCGGTATCAGAGGAGGCTCCTCGCGCTGCCCGGCCGAGGAGATTGGGTCTTGGAGAGCCGATCTCGTCCGTGCTGCAACGGGCCTCCGACGCTCCTGCTGGGCCCCGATCGCCTGGACTCGGCCTGCCGGTCGTGAAACAGCCCTCCGAGTCCGGTACCGCTGGTGTGTCGGAGTCAGCCGGAGACATCGGTGATTCGGCACCGCCTGTGGGTGTCGGGGAGCAGTTGCCTGCCCTGGATCTCGGTGGTACGCCGCCGGTTCAGCGGCTTGTCGGCGACACCTCCGGCATGCCTGTTCTGGCTCGTTCCGTCACGACCGGCAGCTCGGCCACACCAGGAGCGAGCACTTCCCCGGCCGCACCGCCTGACGCCGGCGCGGCCGTCTTTCCCGAGATGGTGATCCGTTCAGGGCTGGATGCCGGGACTGGACGGGATGCGGGGACTTGGCTGGAAGCGGGGACGGGGCCGGATACGGGGACCTGGCTGGAAGCGGCGACTGGACCGGATGCGGGGACTGGACCGGATGCGGGGACTTGGCTGGAAGCGGGGACGGGGCCGAATGCGGGGACTGGACCGGATGCGGCCACTAGGCTGGATGCTGGGACCGGGCTGGAAGCGGGGACTGGACCGCTCGCCGGGACTGGGCCGGTCGGCGAGACCGGCCTGCTCGCCGGGACCGGGCCGATCGCTGGGACTGGACCGTCCGGCGAGACAGGACTGTCCGGCGAGGCAGGGCTGGTCGGCGGGACTGGGCCGGTCGGGGGAGTCGAGCCTGTTGCCGGGACCGAGTCGGTCTCCAGTGCAGAGGCGGGTTTGCCGGTTGCTCAGCGGTTCGGCGGGCCCGAACCCACCTCCCCGGTCGCGGCCCGAGCCACCACCACACACGCCCTGACCAAGGCCGACTTCGCCGAGCCTGTTGCCCAGCGGCTGGTTGGTCCGGAGACCGGCCTCCCGGTCGCGGGCCACACCGCAAGCGCACCCGGCTCGGCCCAGAGGGACCCTGTCGCGCAACGGATGGTCGGTTCCGAGTCCGCCCTGCCCGTCATGACCCACACCGCAAGCGCGCCCGGCCCGACCCAGGGGGACCCTGTCGCGCAACGGATGGTCGGTTCCGAGTCCGCCCTGCCCGTCATGACCCACACCGCAAGCGCACCCGGCTCGGCCCAGGCCGACCTCGTCGCGCAACGGATGGTCGGTTCTGAGTCCGGCCACGCCGCATCCAGTTCGGCCCAGGCGGACCCTGGTGTCCGGCAACTGGCCGGATCCGATCCGACGCTGCTGGTCGTGGGGCACACCGCAAGCGCACTCACCTCGACGCGGGCGGACTTCGTCGAGCCCGTTGCCCAGCGGCTGGTTGGGTCCGCGCCCGCCCTGCCGGTGTCGTCCACCCCCGGCTCGACCCAGGCTGATCCTGTCGCTCAACGGGTCGTCGGACCCGAGTCCACTCTGCCGGTGCCGGCCCCCACCGCCACCACACTCGCCTCGACCCGGGCCGACTTTGCCGAGCCTGTTGTCCAGCGGTTGGTCGGGTCCGAACCCGATCTGCCGGTCGTGACCCACACCGCCACCACACCAGGCTCGACCCAGCCCGTCGACCAGGGGATGGTCGGTTCCGAGCCCACGCTGCCAGCGGCTGGTCACACCGATGTCGGCATGCCCGTCGCGCAGCGGCTGGTCGGGAGCGAGTCCGCTCTTCCGGTGGTGGCCCGCACCGCAAGCCCACCCGCCTCGACCCGTGCGGATCTTGCTGCGCCTGTTGTCCAGCGGTTGGTCGGGACCGAGTCCGCTCTGCCGGTCGCGGCCCAAGCCACAACCACGCACATCCTGACCAAGGCCGACTTCAGTGAACCCGTCGCTCAGCGGCTGGTTGATGCGGCGCCGCCCCTCGTCCAGCGCACCGCCGGCCTCCCCGCTCTCCCGTCCAGCAGCCCGGAAGCCGCGACCGTCCAGCGGGTCTTCGCGACCCCTGCGCAAACGCATGCGCAACCACCTGCGGCGCTGCCGGTCGCCGTGCCGCCCGCCCCCGAACCGGCACCGGTGGTGGCGCGCGTCGTGGAGCCCGAGCCCAGCCCGCCCGCGCCTGTCCGACAAGCCGAGGCCGAGGCGCCACCAGCAGCCGCACCACAACCGCAGGCGCAGAACCCGGAAGAGCTGCTGCGCAAGTTGTACGACCCGTTGCTGCGCCGGCTCAAGGCCGACCTGTGGCTCGACCGTGAGCGTCGTGGGGCGCTCACCGACCTGTGAGGACATGCCATGACCGCACCAGAGGAAGCCGTCGCCGTCTGCTTCAGCGTGTCGGTGGACAAGGACGACCTGGGGTCGTTCAACAGTTGTGAGGGGCTCGGGTGCGAGTTCGTCATCGAGCAGCGGGAGGAGGGCGGCAACAACGGGATGGTGTGGCAGCTGCCCACGCGCATCAAGTACCCCAACGTGAAGCTCACGAGGCCGGTCACCAAGGACAGCCAGAAGATCACGACCTGGATCGCGGGCATGGCGGCGGGGATCAAGCGCAGAACCGCTGTCATCGAGGCGAAAACGCTGGAAGGCAAGACGATCGCCAGCTGGTCGCTCTCAGAGGTGATCCCGGTCAGGTGGACCGGGCCGCAGTTGAGTGCCGAACAGGCCAAGGTGGCGACCGAGACGCTCGAGCTGGCGCACCACGGGTTCCTGGACGCGCGATGACCGTCACGTTCACGAGCGCCGGAGCGAAGACCGCCGCCAAGAAGATGGAGCACGCCGTGATCACGGCGTACGAGCCGCCGAAGCCGGGCGGGCTGCAGAAGCCGGGAGCGGAGCTGGACAAGATCGAGTTCCAGTTCAACCCCAAGGAGCTGACGCTCGCCAAGAACGCCAAGTGGCAGCGGCAGACGCAGCCGAACGCGGCCAAGGCGGGCGTGCCCGAGTTCAAGGGGGCCGAGCCGGCGAAGCTGAGTCTGGAGATCTTCATCGACTCCACCAAGGACATGGGCGACTCGACGATCAAGATGGTCGAGCAGCTGTTCAACCTCACCGTGCCCACAAAGGACTCGAGGACCAACGGCAAGGGCAGCCCGCCCTGGGTCATCTTCAAGTGGGGCACCACGACGGGCTTCCCGAGCTACGTCTCCAGCGTCACGGCCAAGTACACGCTCTTCACGCCCGGCGGCATGCCGGTCAGGGCGGTGTGCACGGTCAACCTGGAGGAGGTCAGCGGCGAACCCGGCGGCCAGAACCCGACCAGTGGTGCGTTGGCCGCGAGAGATCAGCACACGCTCACGGCCGGGGACAGCCTGCAAAGCCTGGCGTACAAGGCATACGGGAACGCCGAGCTGTGGCGGCACATCGCCGCGGCCAACGACATCGACGACCCGATGCGGCTCAAGCTCGGCTCGACAGTGCTCGTTCCGGCGTTGGAGGAGATCCAGCATGGCTAACGAGAGCTTCGCCAACAACCTCGTCGTCGAGGTCGAGGGGCAGCCGCTGCCGCAAGACGTCAAGCTGCTGCTCACCTACGCCTACGTCGACGACAGCCGCAACCTGCCGGACATGTTCGTCCTCAAGTTCCGCGACCCCGGCCACGTCGTGCTCGCCAAGGGCCACTTCACGATCGGCGCCAAGACGACCCTCAAGGTCCAGACCGCGGACCCCGGCGGGCCGAAACCGCTGATGAGCGGCGAGATCACGGCCGTCGGCGTCGAGCTCGACGGGCAGGGCACGTTCACCGAAGTCAGGGGGTACGACGAGGCGCACCGGCTGTTCCGCGGCAAACGCGTCGCGGTCTACCCGAACATGACGGTCAGCGACGTCGTCAAGAAGGTCGCCGAACGCGCGCACATCAAGACCGGCAGCATCGACAACGTGCCGGGCTTCGGCGGCCGGCCGGACACCCAGCTCAGCCAGGACAACGTCAGCGACTGGGAGTTCCTGAGCCGCCTGGCCAGAACGGTCGGCGCGCAGATCGCGGTCAAGGACGGCAAGCTCGACTTCAAGCTGCCCGAGCCACCCGCCAAGGCCCCGAAACCCAACGCCAAAGCCAAGTCCGATCCGCTCGTCCTCGAAATGCACAGCACCCTCGTGGCACTCAGAGCCGGCATCACGACAGCGGGCCAGGTGCCCGAGGTCCAGGTCAGGGGCTGGGACTTCGAGAACAAGCAGGAGGTCCTGGCCACCGCCATCCCGAACACCGCGGGAGTCGAGGTCGCGCAGGCCAAACCGGCAGAGCTCGCGGCGAAGTTCAAGGCACCGCCGCACCTCGAAGCCGGCCTGCCGTACCGCACGCACGCCGAGGCCAAGACCGCGGCGGAAGCGCTGGCGGCTCAGCTGGGAGGTTCGTGCGCCGAACTCACCGGCGTGGCACGGGGAAACCCAGAGCTGAAGGCGGGAACCGCCGTGGCGCTGACCAACGTCGGCGAACCGTTCCAGGGCAAGTACACGCTGACCAGCACGCGGCACCTGTTCGCCGAGCACACCGGCTACACCACCGAGTTCACGGTCTCCGGCAAGCAGGAACGCTCGCTCTACGGCCTCGTCCACAGCACAAAGGACAAGCCGCTCAACGGACTCGTGCCCGCGATCGTCACGAACGCCAAAGACCCGTTGAGCATCGGCCGCGTCCAGGTCAAGTTCCCCTGGCTGTCACCGGATCTGACCAGCGTCTGGGCCCGCACGGTGCAGGCGGGCGCCGGAGCGAACCGCGGCACGTTGATCCTGCCCGAGGTCGGTGACGAGGTGCTGGTCGGCTTCGAGCACGGCGACTTCGACGCCCCGTACGTGCTCGGCGGCCTCTACAACGGCAAGGACAAGCCGCCGAAGCTCACCAAACCGGCGGTGGACAGCGCCAACGGTGAGATCGCGGCCAGGGGGTTCGTGAGCCGCAAGGGGCACAAGGTCGAGTTCGTCGAGGACGACGGCATCGTGATCTCCAGCGGTGACGGGAAGTTCGTCGTCAAGCTCGACCAGAAGTCGCAGAACATCGAGATCACCAGCGGCAAGACCATCAACGTCAAGGCGCAGAACGGCATCACGGTCGACGCCGGTACCGGTCCGCTGGAGCTCAAGGGCCAGAAGGTCACGGTCAAGGCGCAGACCGAGCTGAAAGCAGAGGGCGCCCAGGTCAAGATCGCCGGCCAGGCGCAGACGGAGGTCACGTCGAGCGGCGTGCTCACCGTCAAGGGCTCCATCGTCAAGATCAACTGAGGAAGCGCAGATGCCACCCGCAGCAAGAGTCGGAGACATGACCGGGCACCCCGGCGTCATCATGCCGCCCGGTGTCCCGACCGTGCTCATCGGCGGACTGCCCGCGGCGACGGTCGGGAGCATGCACACCTGCTCGTTCCCGCCGCCCGCTGTGCACCCGCCCACGCCGATCATCCCGCCCGGCTGCCCGACGGTGCTGATCGGCGGCAAGCCCGCGGCCCGCGTCGGCGACATGAGCGGCTGCGGCGCGCCCATCCTGCCGCCGGGCTGCCCGACTGTCCTGATCGGAGGGTAAAGCGTGGACTTCATCGGCAGGGGCCTCAGCTTTCCCGTCCGCACCGACGCGACGGGCTCGGTGGCGCTCGTCGGCGGCGACCGCGAGATCGTGGAGAGCATCCGGCTGATCCTCGCGACCGCACCCGGCGAACGCCCGATGCGGCCCGAGTTCGGCTGCGCGATCCACGACCTGGTGTTCGCGCCCGCGGACTCCTCGACGGCCGGGCAGATCGCCTACGAGGTGCGGCAGTCGCTCGAGCGGTGGGAGCCGCGCATCGACCTCACCGACGTCGTCGTCGACTTCTCCGAGGCCGGCAGCGGCACCCTGTTGATCGACATCCACTACGCCCTGCGCAACACCAACGATCCGCGCAACCTCGTGTTCCCGTTCTACGTCATTCCGCCGCACGAGGACGGTGCGTGATGCCGCTTCCCTTGCCGAACCTGGACGACCGCAGGTTCCAGCAGCTCGTCGACGAGGCCAAGCGCCGCGTCCAGCAGCACTGTCCGGAGTGGACCGACCACAACGTCTCCGACCCCGGCGTCACGCTGATCGAGGCCTTCGCGCACATGGTCGACGAGCTGATGTACCGGCTCAACCGCGTGCCGCGGCTGCACTACCTCAAGTTCCTCGACCTCATCGGGGTCGAGCTGTTCGCCCCGACGGCCGCACGCGTGGACGTCACCTACTGGCTCTCCGCACCCCAGCAAGCCCCGGTCGAGGTGCCGCAGGGCAATCAGACAGCCACGCAGCGAAAGGGCGTCGAGGACCCGGTCGTCTTCACGATCGACCGTCCACTCACGATCGTGCCCTGCGAGCTCTCACACCTGGCCACGGCCACCGCGAACGGCCAGCCCGTCGACCGCACCGACGACCTCAAGGCCCTCAAGGAGCCGCCAGCCTTCAGCGAGGAGCCCGAGGCGGGCGACGCCGTGCTGTTCGGCCTGTCCAACGCCGTCCCGGGCTGCGCGGTGCTGCTCAGGTTCGACTGCGAGCCGATGGGCTCCGGCATCAACCCCGCCGACCCGCCGTGGGTGTGGGAGGCCTGGACGAGCGAGGGCTGGACCGCCTGCGAGGTCGACCACTTCACCAACGGCGGCTTCAACTCCGCCGGCGACGTCGTGGTGCACGTCCCGCAGGCGCACACCACGTCGATCCTCGTCCGCCAACGCGCGGGCTGGCTGCGGTGCCGCGCCGCCGAACTGTGGCAGGGCCAGCCGTTCTACCAGCGCTCGCCGAAGATCCGCGACGTCACGGCCGCCACGATCGGCGGCACCACCGAGGCCGTGCACGCCGACGTCGTCAAGGCCGAGACCATCGGCGTCTCGGAAGGCGTGGCCGGGCAACGGTTCCCGCTCGCCCGCACCCCGGTCGTCGCGGGCGCGCCGGTCACCGTCGAGGTCGCGACCACCGACGGCTGGGACACCTGGACCGAGGTTCCCACGTTCGTCGAGTCGGGCCCGGACGACCGGCACTTCCTGCTGGACAACATCGAGGGCCAGATCATCTTCGGCCCTGCGGTGCGGCAGCAGGACGGCACGCTCCGCCACTACGGTGCGGTACCGGCGAAGTCCGCGGCGATCCGCGTGCCCGAGTATCGCACGGGCGGCGGGCTGCGCGGCAACGTCGCGCGCAACCTTGTGACAGTGCAACGGGATCCTGTCCCGTTCGTGAGCAACGTGACGAATCGCAAGCCCGGCCGCGGTGGAGTGGCGGGGGAGTCGGTCGAGGACGCGGCACTGAGAGGTCCGCTGTCGCTGCGGACCCGGGATCGGGCGGTGACGGCCGAGGACTACGAGATCCTCGCCCGAGAGGCCGCTCCGGAGGTCGCACGGGTGCGGTGCGCGCCGGGCGACGACGGGGTGCGCGTGCTGGTCGTGCCGGCGGTTCCGGAGCACGAGGAACCGAGCTTCGCGGCCTTCCAGGTCGACCAGGAGACGCTCGAACGGATCGCCCAGCACCTCGACGCACGGCGATGTGTCGGCGCGAGGGTGAGCGTGGAACCGCCGTTCTACCAGGGCATCACGGTGGTGGCGGACCTCAAGGCCCGCACCGGAACGCCGACCGAGGCTGTCCGGGCGCGGGCGATGGACGCGTTGGGCGACTACCTGGATCCGATCCGCGGAGGAGCGGACGGCGACGGGTGGCCGTTCGGCCGGCCGGTGCACTCGGGCGAGATCTACGCCGTGCTGCAACGGATCCCGGGCGTCGAGCTGGTGGAGGACGTGCGACTGTTCGCGGCCAACCTGCTGACCGGCGAACGCGGACAGGCTGTGCAGCGCGTGGATCTGCCGCCGAACGGGCTGGCCTTTTCCTACGTGCACCAGGTTCGAGTGGCGAGGAGCTGAGATGGGCGCGGAGATCTCTGGTGTGCGCCAGGTGCCAGGGGGCGAGGTGCGGGCATGCGCAGCGCGGTAGACGACCTCATTTCCCCACATCCCCTTGGCGAGCGGATGCCCTCCGTCTACACCGACGACGGCTTCACCCAGCGCTTCACCCAGGCCCTGGACGAGGTCGTCGCCCCGGTCTTCACCGTCCTCGACTGCTTCGCCGCCTACCTCGACCCGCGCCTCGCCCCTGACGACTTCGTCGACTGGCTCGCCCAGTGGGTGGCGCTCGACCTCGACGAGAGCTGGTCCGCCGGCCAACGCCGTGAGCTGGTCGCCAGAGCCGTGCGGCTGCACCGGTTCCGCGGCACCAGAAGAGGTCTGGCCGAACACGTCTGGCTCCTCACCGGCGGCCGTGTGGACATCGCGGACAGCGGCGGAGTCTCGGTCTCCGCACGACCGGACGGCCCCGTCCCGGGCAGTTCTCCCGCGCACGTGCTGATCCGCGTCCGGGTGGCGAACCCGGACGCGGTCGACCGGGCGCGCATCACCGCGGCGGTGCGCAGGATGGTGCCCGCCCACGTCGCCACGACCATCGAGGTGACCACATGATCGTCTGCCAGACCTGCGGGGAGCACAACGCGCCCAACGCCGAGTTCTGCGGCAACTGCGGCGACTTCCTCAAGTGGACCGGCGCCCAGGTGCAGGCGGGGCCGGTCCGCCCGGACGCACCCCAGCAGCCGCAACCCCACCACCGTCCACAGCAGACACTCAAACGCCAGGCCCAGCCCGGCGACCTGATCTGCGGCCAGTGCGGCTCCGGCAACGTCCCGACGCGCAGGTTCTGCGGCGTCTGCGGCTACTCGCTGGTCGACGCCGTTCAGCAGAAGCAGCCGTGGTGGAAGCGCTGGCTGCCCGCGAAAGGCCCGAAGGTCAGGGAACGCGGCAGCCGGCCGAGCCGCGTCCGCAGGGCCACCAAGGTCAGGCAGGGCATCAGCAGGGCGTTCCGGTGGGCGCTGGCGATAGCGGTCCTGCTGTTCGGCGGCCTGTACGGGCTCTCGCAACCGTTCCGCAGCACGGTGAACACCCAGGTGCTGACGGCGAAGGACAAGGTCGTCGGCATCTTCGAGGAGTGGGTGCCGGTGCGGCAGAGCTCGATCTCGGCCGGGCAGGAACGCCCCGACCACGCCGCGAAGCTCGCCATGGACAACGACCCCGGCACGTTCTGGGCCGCCCAGACCGACGGGAGGACCGTGGCGCTGACCATCAACTTCGACCACACCACCGACCTGCGCCGGATGATCATCCGCATCGGTGACGGCAAGAAGTACCTGGCGTCCCAACGGCCGCAGCGCCTCACGCTGGTGTTCGACACCGGCAAGACCACCGACATCCCGCTCGTCGACAAACCGGACCCGCAGGAGCACGCCATCAAGAACGGCGACGGCGTCAAGCAGGTCCAGGTGCTGATCGCGGGCGTCTTCCCGTCCACCGAGAGCACCGACACGGCGATCAGCGAGATCGAGCTGTTCGAGAAGCAGGTGAACTGACAGTGCGCGCACTTCCGTTGTTGCTGGCGGCATTGCTGCTGGCCCCGGTGCCGGCCACAGCCCAACCGGCACCGGTCCCCGAGCCGTTCAAGATCGGTTTCTCCAGCCTGGAGAACGACGACCAGGACATCTTCACCGTCGACAGCCTCGGAAACGCGCGCACCAACCTCACGAAGAGTCCGCGCATCAACCAGGAGGACCCGGCGTTCTCCCTCGACGGCACCAAACTGGCGTACGTCGACGACTTCGACCGCATCGTGATCGCCAACGCCGACGGCACGAACCCGAAGCGCCTCAACGCCGAGACCCGCGAGCAGTCGCAACCTGCGTGGTCCCCGGACGGCACGATGATCGCGGCGACCACCAGGATCGTGGAGGGCGAGAGCTCCAGGACCGTGATCCAGATCCACCGCGTCCCCGACGGCGCGAAGATCGGCGAGATCCCGATCCCCGAGCACCTCACCGGCAACGACAGCGCGCCGGACTGGTCGCCGGACGGCAGGACGATCGCGATCACCCGGCGTGCAGAGAACGTCCCTCCGCCGACCCCGCCGACTCCCGTCCCCGATCCCGACACCGACCTCCCGGCCAGGCAGGGCAGCACGTTCGACCTGACGCAGGTCGTGCACACCCCGCGCATCCCGCCGAAGCCGGACGTCGTGATCCTCATCGACATCAGCGGTTCGATGCGCAACGAGCTCGACAGTGTCAAGAGGACGCTCACCGGCATCATCGACGACGTCAAGAAGGTCCAGCCGGAAACGCAGTTCGGCATCGCCTCGTACGCGGGCCCGGAGAACGAGGGCAGGACCTTCGACGTCCACGTGCCGCTCCAGCCGGTTGTCGGCGAGGAGTGGAAGAAGAAGGTGACCGTGATCGAGGGCGAGGACTCCACCGAGGTGTGGGCCCACGCGCTGATCCGGACCGCCACCGACGCATTCGACTTCCGGCCCGACTCCAGCCGGGTCGTCGTGGTCATCGGCGACGAAGGTACTGCCGAACGGAAGGTTCCGCCCGCGTACACGGACACCATCGACAACGCCCTGGCCGCGCTGAAGGCCAAGAACATCCGGTTCGTCGGCGTCGACAGCGGAGGGCTGAACGAGTTCGGGCAGGCCAAGTTGTTCAAGGAGGAGACGGGCGGCTCGCTGAAGACGTTCGACGAGACCAAGCCGGGGGAGATCAGCACCGCGATCACCGACGGCATCAAGGACCTCGCCGTCACCGTCACTCCGGTGGCGAAGTGCGACACCGGCCTCGGCGTCGTGCTCACCCCGCCAGGACCGGTCGAGGG
>JAVXWK010000044.1:0-8896 GCA_032230575.1 Pseudonocardiales bacterium
GCGCAACTCGGCCGCGATCGTCTTGGCCGCCTTGCGCATCCAGAAGATCATTGCGGTGACGAACGCGACGGCAATGATCGACATGATCCCGCCGAACGCTTCCTGCTGCTCAAAGCTCATCCCGGCAGCACTGAACGTGATGATCGCCCCAGCCGCCACGGAGAGTGCCACCGCCGTCGCGACACCCACCCAAACCCACTTGAGCGCGTGCCTGCGGTCCGTCTTGACCAGGAATGCGATCAAGATGCTCACCACGAGGGCAGCCTCAAGCCCTTCCCGCAGCCCGATCAGCCCATTGGTGAACAACATCTCGACGCCTCCAGCAAATTAGGTCGGCCTTATTTAAGGTAAGCCTCACCTGTATGTCCAGCCGCCATCAGTGCCGGTTTCATCACGTTCACGCCCGTCACAGCGCGTACCGAGCACGTAGCCTGGATCCCGTGGTCCCGCCGCCGCCCGTGAAGACCCAAGCCCGCCGCCCCAACTACGGCAACATCTTCGGCCGCATCGTCCTGGTGCTGCTGCTGATCGTCGTGGTGGCCGCAGGCGCCTGGGCCCTGGGCGCCCTGAACCGCAGAGACGCCGCCCCACTGGGCCCACCCCCGTTCCTGGTCCCGATCCAAGAGGTAGAACCAGGCGCCGCGGCCCCAGGCAGCGCCGCAGCCCCAGGCAACCCCACAGACCCGAACCCCTTGGCCGACTGGGCAAGTCGTGTCGCCTCAAAAACCGACATCCCCCAACGCGCCCTACAGGCCTACGCCGCCGCCGACCTCGCCATGCAACGCGAAGCCCCAGCCTGCCGAATCTCCTGGGCCACCCTCGCCGGCATCGGCCGAGTCGAGTCCCACCACGGCAGCATCTTCGGCGCCCACCTCCAGGACAACGGCCTCCCATCGCGCCCCATCATCGGCATCCCCCTGAACGGCTCCGCGGGAGTCCGAGCAATTCAGGACACCGACGGCGGCCGTCTGGACGGCGACACGACCTGGGACCGCGCGGTGGGCCCGATGCAGTTCATCCCGGGCACCTGGAACCGCTGGGCGAAGCGAGCAGCAGGCGACGGTCAACCAGCAGACCCCCAGAACATCGACGACGCAGCCCTGACCGCCGGCCGCTACCTCTGCGCGGGCGGCGCACGGGACCTGGGCACAGGCCAGGGCTGGTGGTCAGCAGTGATGGCCTACAACAACTCCGTGGAGTACGGCCAAAACGTGTTCAGCGGAGCCGACGCCTACGCCAGGGCAAGCGCCTCCTAGCAGCGGCGGCCGGGATGAAGGGAACCTTCATCCACCTCAGGTTCATGAAGGTTCCCTTCATCGACCTGGGCAGAGGCTGTCACACGCAGAAACGGGGCAGCGGCAGAACCGCTGCCCCGCAGGCCGGGTGACCCAGGGGACGCTGACCGGTCAAGTCGGGGCAGACCGGCACAGGGGCAACACCCAACCCCGCACTGCACACCATCCGTGCGCTCTAAATCCTGCACACCATCCGTGCGCTCAAAAGCTCTGAAGGGGTTGGGGCCTGGCGGAAGGAACCCCCAACCCCCTCTCTCAGACCCCTGCCAAGGGCGCGGAGGACGTGGACGAATCCTCAGCAGGGGAAGGCAGTGGCAACTCCACAGACGCCCCAACGGAAACCTCTCCCGGCGCAGCCGGCTCCTCAGGAACAGAAGGCAACGGCTCCCCACGCTCACAAGGCGGCGCAGGAGTGGTCGGCGTAGTTGACGGCGGAACCGGATCCTCGGACCGAGGAGCAGAAGGCGTAGGCGTCCCAGTGACAGGAACCGTAGGCGAAGACGAAGCAGGTGGCTCCACAACCGGAGGAACCGGCGGCGCAGGCGGCAAAGCCGACGACGAAGTGACCACCGGAGGCGAAGCACTGTCCGAAGTGGATGGAGGAACCACCTCAGTGGGCTCTTCCTCCCCGGGCCCGGCCGGAGGCTCATTCCGCCCAGTAGCCGGAGGCTTCCCCCCAGCCGTACTCCGCACAGTCTCGGTCACCGTGGAAACCGCGACCCGAGTCTGAGTGGCGAGCCGAGCCGCCCGAACCTCCCGAGCCGCCCCCTCCACCACCACAGTCTCAGTGACAGTGGACATCGAGGAACCGGTCTCGAACGGCTCAGTCCACCACTGCGACGTGGGCCGAGCCGGCGGCGGCGCGGCCAGCGGCCCCTCATCCGGCGACCCCGTCAAGGCGATCAACGCGAACATGCCGCCCAGTGCCAGGAACGGCACGACGACCACGGCTCCGAAGCATCCGCGACCGCTTCGCGGCTCATCACGGTGACTCATCTGGGACACACCCCCGAACGGTGACGACTGTTCCACTTGGTTGATCGTCCACATGGAACAGTGCGTCACAGTTCTTTAGTCACACGATGGGGTGTTCAAGCCAGCGGTGGCAACTCCGGAGCGTGAGCAGCTGGCGAAGATGAAAGGCTTTCCAGAGCCAACGAAACAGCCTTTTCCAGCTGCGGGTCGCGCCCGGAAACGCGGTCGGACGGCGACATGACCACCTCGATGTCAGGGTCGACACCGTAGTTCTCCACGGCCCACCCGTGGCCCTTGAACCAGGACGCGTACCTCGGTTGGGTGACCATGGTGCCGTCGACGAGCGTGTAGAGCATGTCGATACCGATGACGCCGCCCCACGTGCGGACGCCGACAACGGGTCCGATCCCGAGCTCCTTGATGGCCACGTTGACGATGTCGCCGTCCGAACCGGCGAACTCGTCGGCCACCGCGACCACGGGCCCACGTGGCGCGTCCTGCGGATACGACTCGGACGCCGTGTACCCGCGAGCCACCGACCAGCCGATGACCTTCCGGCCGAGCTTCTCGATCACGAGCTGCGAGGTGTGGCCGCCACCGTTCTCCCGCACGTCCAGCACCAGCGCCTCACGCGCCAGCTCCACCCGCAGGTCGCGGTGCAGCTGCGCCCAGCCGGCGCCCATCATGTCCGGCACGTGCAGGTAGCCCACGCGACCACCGGACAGCTGATGCGTGAACGCACGCCTGTCAGCCACCCACGAGTGGTAGCGCAGCGGCTCCTCATCAGCCAGAGGCACCACAACGACCCGTCGCAGCTCGCCACCACCACCGGGTCGCACAGTCAGCTCCACGGGCTTACCCGCGGTCCCCACCAACAACGCACCAGGGCCCGCCAGGCCGACCGGACGCCCGTCCACGGCCACCAGAGCGTCCCCAGCGCGCACAGCCACCCCAGGAGCGGCCAGCGGCGACCGGGCGTGCGGGTCGGACGTCTCGCCGGGGATCACGCGCGAAACCACCCACGAGCCATCCACCAAAGAAAGATCAGCCCCGAGCAGCCCCTGCCGACGCGACGCGGGCACGTGCGGCGCCGAACCCCACACGTACGCGTGGGAGGTGCCGAGCTCGCCCTGCACCTCCCACAACAGGTCCACCAGGTCGTCGTGGCTGCCCACCTCGGCCACCAGCGGCCGGTAGCGGTCCAGCTCGCCCTGCCAGTCGACGCCGCCCATGTCCGTCCGCCAGAAGTGGTCGCGCATGAGCCGCCCGTTCTCGGCGTACATCTGCGCCCACTCCAAAGCCGGGTCGACCACGACCCGTACTCGCGCGAGGTCGATCTCCACGCAGTCCGCGGAGTCCTCGTCGGCCTTGCTGTCGGTCGGCACGACCCGCAGGTCACCGCGGTCCTCGATGATCATCCGCTTGCCGTCACCCGACACCGCAAACGCTTCCGCGCTGTCCGCCAGGCTCTCGGTCTTCAGCTTCGTGAAGTCGAACCGCTCCAGAACCGTCCGCGGCGGGCGGGCTTCCGGCGACGCCAGGTTGTCGCCCAGCACCCCGAGCAACGGCCGCCGCAGCCACAGCAACCCACCCCGGGCAGCCTTCAGGCCGACGTACTCGGCGGCCGCGACCGGCACCGGTACAACGCGATCAGCGAGCCCCTCGACGTCGACCCGAGTGACCGATGTCTTCTCGTCCTCGTCGTCGGAGTCCTTGTCCTCATCGCCAACCGGACGCCCGCCGTGCATCGGGGCGAACGGCGACGGCGTGGTGGCGGCCAACGGCACGAGGTGCGGCCGGCAGCCCGTGGGGAACGACAGGTCGAACACGTGCGCGTCGTACACCGGGTCGAACGCACGGATCGACAGGAACGCCAGGTACTTCCCGTCCTCCGTGAACGAAGGCGCGAAGTCGGCGAACCGCAACGGCGTGACGTCCACAACGGACAGATCAGAGGTGTTCACCATCTTGATGTGCCGCAAGGGGTTCGGCCCGGGATGCGACCAGGCCAGCCAAGCCGAGTCGGGCGAGAACGCGAGGTGCGTGATGTGCGCGTTGGCACCGGACACGACCTCGCGAACCTCACCGGAAGCGATGTCCACCAACAACAACCGGCCGTCGTGCGTCGCAACGGCAACCCGCGAACCATCAGGCGCGGCGGCCAACGACATGACACGACCCAGAACCCCAGCGGCAACGCGGCGTGCGGTGTTGCCCGGCTCGACACCACCGACGGGCGCGATCTCCAGGGCCTCCTCGCCCTCGACATCCGTCACCCACACCACGTGATCGGTCTCGCCGAGCACCTTCGGCAGCCGCGCACGCACGTCCGAGCGGTCGGACAACGCGCGCACCGGACCATCGCGATGCGTCACCCAGTGCACGGACCCACGAACTTCAACGGCGGAAGCACGACCCGTGTGATCGACGCTGAACGACTCGACGTTGCCGGAAGCCTTGACGTGGTGCGGTTGCAGGCCGGTACGCGGCCCGCCGAGCTTGATGTCGAGCTTGCGCAGGTCCGACAGGCCTTCCAGCAACCACAGCTCGCCGGCCTGGTGGAAGATCACCCGCGAACCGTCGCTGGAAGCGTTGCGCGCGTAGAACTCCCCAGAGGTGTGCCGCCGTAGGTCAGTCCCGTCCGGCAGCACCGAGTACACGCTGCCGACACCCTCGTGGTCGGACAGGAACGCGATCCGCCCGTCGATCCACATCGGGTTCGTCAGCGACGACTTCAGATCACCGAGAATCCGGCCGAACTCGCCGTCACCGGCAAGATCCACCCACAGCTTGCCCGCCGTGCCACCGCGGTACCGCTTCCAGTTCGCGGCTTCCTGCATGTAGCTCGACGACGTGACGACCTGCCCGTCCGGACCGAACGAGACGTCGTTGACCCACCCGTACGGCAGCACTTCGGACGGTCCGCCGTCCAGCGGGACGGCGTGCGCCTGCTTGCGGTGACGGGACATCTGCCCGGTGGTCGACACGGCGAGCACTCGCCCGTCCGGAGTCCACCCGGACACCGCCGTGCGGGTCACGCCCCAGTGCGTCAACCGGCGGGCCGGGCCACCGTCCACAGGGGCCACCCGCACCTCGGGCGCGCCGTCGATCCAGCTCGCCCAGGCCAGTTGTGTGCCGTCCGGCGAGAACCGCGGCGAGCGGGCCGGCACCTGATCCGCCGACGCGCGCCAGGCCCTTCCTCCGCCGACGGGTGCGAGCCACACGTCGTCCTCGGCCACGAACGTCACCAAGTCACCGCGTAGGTGCGGGAAACGGAGGTAAGTCACGTGATCGACGTTAGCCCACGTTCACCAGTTCAGGAGGGCCAAATCCTCCGCCAGTCCTCTGCTGTCAGAGAATCCACACCTTCGGCCCTGGCCTTCGCCTCAGCCTCACGAACGTTCGCGGCGAAACGGCGGCAGATCTGGCGAAGCTCTGTCTCCGGGTCCTCCCCGGCGAGCTTCGACAACGCGGTCACGGCGAACAACGTCGTGCCGGTGTCGTCACCTTCTGGCAGCAGATCGACGGGAAATCCCGCGCGTTTGGTGCGCTGCACCAGCTTCGCGGCCAGAGCGACGGCGGGCTGACCCAGCGCGACACCGTCCACACTGGACTCGCGCTGCTTCTCGACCTGCTTCAGCTCTTCCCACCGGTGCTGCTGCGACGTCGCGTCGTGCACGGCGGGATCGTGGCCCTCGAAGACGTGCGGGTGACGTCCGACGAGCTTCGACACCAACTCGGACGCAACAGCATCGATGTCGAATGGATCAGCGGGATCCTCGGCCGCGACGCGCGAGTGGAACAGCACCTGGAGCAGGACATCGCCCAGCTCCTCGCGCATCGCCGCGCGGTCGCCGTCCTCGATCGCCTCCAGCAGCTCGAAGGTCTCCTCGACCAGGTACTGGCGCAACGACAGGTGGTCCTGCTCGGCGTCCCACGGACACCCGCCAGGAGAACGCAGCCGGTGCATCACGGCGGCCGCGTCGAGCAACGCGGCCCCCATCGGCTCCGGCGTCGTGATCACGTGAGCGTCCGGATAGAAGGACGCGTCAGTCGTGATCACCACCGCGCCGTCCTCGACGACAGCGGGAGCGGGTCCGTCAACACCCAAGGAAGACCAGAACTCCAGCGCCACGCCCTCGCCCGCGTAGACGGCCTTGGCCGTGCGCAACGCGGGCAGGGCGGCAGCCGGCAGTACCGCGTCGAGCCGCTCGCTGAGGACGACGACGGTGATCAAGACTTGTTCTTGGTCGCGGTCACACCGACGTATCCGGCGCGCTCACCGGCGTTGCCCACGACGGTCGCGTCGGTCGGGTCCCACACGCCGTAGCGGGGGTTGACCTCGATGTTCAGGTCCGCCGCGAGGAACTGGGCGATCCGCAGGCCGAACGCGGCGAGCAGGCGCGGGTCGATCCGCTCGCTCAGGTCGTCCTCACCAGGGGTCGGCGCGACCGTGTTGCGCTCCTTGACCAGCGCGACCATCCAGCTGGACTGCTGCTCGTCGGCCGGGAACGCCACGACGGTGCCGGGCTTCACGCCCCACAGCATGGTGTGCACCAGCGACGGGTTCTCGGTGACGCGGACCTTCTGGTTCGTCGCCGACGCCTGCTGGCCACCCGTGGTGCGCGGGGCCTCCTGGATGAACCGCGACATCTTCGAGGCGTCGGCCGCGACCTCGGCGGCCTTCTCCTTCGCTTCCTTCGGGTCCTTGGTCTGGAAGAAGTCGATCACGACCTCGAGCGTTCCGAGGTTGCGCTTCGCCAGCTCGCCCATCACGAGGACGTCGCGGGTGCGGCGCTCGATCGTGGTGGCGTCCTGCTCGCTCTGCTTGGCGGCGGCCTCGGGGCCGCCCTTCTCCTGGATGGCGTCGTACACCTTGGTCCCGTCGACCACGATGTTCTCGCGCTGCGCCGCGTAGTCGGCGATCCGGTGGGTGATCTCGTCGGCCAGCACCAGCCGCGACACCTGGTCGAGCTTGCCCTGGTCCTGCATCTGCTGGGCCGCGGGCTCCTTCTTGAGCACCGTGATGGTGCGGTCCTGGACGGTCTTCAGCCCGATCGCCTGACCCCCGACGATCGCGGCCGAACCAGCCTTGGCGGGACCGGTGCCACAGCCGGTGGCGAGCAGCGCCACAGCAACACCGACCAGCGAGAAACGCTTCAGAACAGTGCTCACGAGGATCTACCCTCTCACGCCTTGGTGACCGGGGTCACGGGAGTCCCCGCGAGTGAGTCGAGGAACGCACCGCACCAGTTCAACAGCTCCTGGTCGCGCAGCTGTGGTGCACCCATCCGGCCGCCGGCCGCTCCCTCTGTCGGCCTAGGCACGGTGACCGTGCCCAGGGCCTGCTTGTAGAGGGCCTTCGGGAACAACCGGCGCAACCTGACCAGCTGCGAGTCGAGCAACTCCAACCGCGCGAACCGGATGTTCTGGCCCATCGCGATCACCTCGGTGACCCCGTGCCGGCGGCAGGTGTGCCGCAGCCGGGCGACGCTGAGCAGGCGCTCCACCGGTTCCGGCGGCGTGCCGTAGCGGTCCTTGAGCTCGTCCCAGACCGCCTGCAGCGCCGGTTCGTCGGATGCGGCCGCGATCTTGCGGTAGGCCTCCAGGCGAAGGCGCTCGCCCGGCACGTACTCGTGCGGGATGTGCGCGTCGACCGGGAGGTCGATCCGCACGTCGGCCAGCTCCTCCTCGTCCTCCGTGCCCGGCGCTCCCGCGTGCTTGCGGAACGCCTCGACCGCCTCACCGACGAGCCGCACGTACAGGTCGAAGCCGACGCCCGCGATGTGCCCGGACTGCTCGGCGCCGAGGATGTTGCCGGCGCCGCGGATCTCCAGGTCCTTCATGGCGACCGCCATGCCGGCACCCAGCTCGGTGTTCTGCGCGATCGTGGCGAGCCGGTCGTGCGCGGTCTCGGTCAGCGGAGTTTCCGGCGGGTACAGGAAGTACGAGTACCCGCGCTCGCGACCACGGCCGACGCGGCCGCGCAGCTGGTGCAGCTGGGCGAGGCCGAGCAGGTCGCCGCGCTCGACGATCAGCGTGTTGGCGTTGGAGATGTCCAGGCCGGTCTCGACGATCGTGGTGCAGACGAGCACGTCGTACTCGCGTTCCCAGAAGCCCTGGATGAGGTGTTCGAGCTTGTCCTCGTTCATCTGGCCGTGCCCGGTGACCACGCGGGCCTCCGGCACCAGCTCGCGGATGCGCTTCGCGGCCTTCTCGATCGTCGAGACCCTGTTGTGCACGTAGAAGACCTGGCCGTCGCGCATCAGCTCGCGCCGGATGGCGGCGCCGACCTGCTTGTCGTCGTACGCGCCGACGTAGGTGAGGATCGGGTGCCGTTCCTCCGGTGGCGTCAGGATCGTCGACATCTCGCGGATGCCGGCGAGCGACATCTCCAGCGTGCGCGGGATCGGCGTCGCGGACATCGTCAGCACGTCGACGTGGGTCCGCAGCGCCTTGATGTGCTCCTTGTGCTCCACACCGAACCGCTGCTCCTCGTCGACGATCACGAGGCCCAAGTCCTTGTACCGCACGGTCTTCTGCAGCAGCCGGTGCGTGCCGACCAGGATGTCGACCTCGCCGGCGGCCAGCTTGCGCAGCGTCTCGTCGCTCTCGACCTTGGACTG
>JAVXWK010000064.1:0-3265 GCA_032230575.1 Pseudonocardiales bacterium
CAGCACGATCACCTTCCTGCAGACCGGCGTCGAGGGTGTTACCTCGGTCAGCAACCCGATCGCCACTCAGGATGGCGTCGAGGTCGAGTCCGACGAAGCGCTGGTCGCTCGGCTCGTCCAGCGATTCCAGGGCCGCGGCGCGGGGACGCAGGCGGACTACGTGGGCTGGGGGCTGGACAACCCGGCGGTCGGGCGCGTGACCGTGGTGCCGGTGTGGAATGGTCCGGGCACCGTCCAAATGATCCTGATGACGGCGGACGGCGATTCGGTGTCGAACGCCACGGTGGCCGAGCGTCAGCTGGCCATCGACCCGGTGGCCGGACAGGGCAAGGGCCTGGCGCCGATCAGCCACAACGTCACCGTCACCACCCCGGCGGGCGTCCAGATCAGCATCAGCTTCGCGCCGGGCGGTGGTATCGTCTTCAAGCCCGGCTACGACCTGGACGGCGTAACCGGTGTGGGTCTGCGTACGGCACTCACCCAGCGCCTGAAGGAGTACGTCGATTCGCTCGACGCGGGCGAGGACGTGATCTACAATCACGTCGTGGCGCAGTTCTTCCGTGAGGCCGGGGTGCTCAACGTCTCCGGCGTGCTCGTGAACGGCGGGACGGCCGACATCGCGATCAGCACCACGCCGCCGCAGATCGCGCAGTTCAACTCGGCCACGCTCGTCTGATGGCCAGTCGGGTCATGACGGCCATGGGTCGCGAACTGCTGGAGCTTTATCCTCCGTTCCTGCGACGCGTGCCGCTGATCCAGGGTGTTTGCAACGCCGTGGGCGGCGAGGTCGAGTTGCAAGACGCGATGCTCGATGAGCTTGAGCGCAACCTGACCGCGGCCACGGCCGAAGAACATCTCGGTCTGTGGGAGTCCCAGATGGGTCTGACCGTGGATCCGCCCGGCCTGTCGGTGGCGCAGCGCCAGGCGCTGGTTCGTGGCTACATGGCACTGATGGTCGCGTCGGGTTCGGGACTGGACTGGGAGGCGACGATCACGCTGGTGCTCGGGACCAGTGGTTGGTCCTACCTCACCAACGACCCGAGCAATCCCAGCAGTCCGCCGCCGCACGTCGTGCGTCTGTATCTGCCCTATGCGCCGGGCTCGATGTCGGCGTCCATCGCGGTGAAGCTCGTGCGGGCGGCCACTCCGGCGGCCGACCAAATCGACGTGTTTTACACTCAGGGCTTCATTCTGGACGAGAGCCTTCTTGACTCCGACCCGCTCGCATAGGTAGGCTGCGAGTACATGGGCGACCGCTGGCGCGACTTTGCGATTGGGCAGCCTCTGCCGTCCACCTGGACGGACGGCATCGAGGAACTGCTCAACACGTACGCGTCCGGGCACTTGCTGCTGGAGAAGGCATCGGCCACCACGGTGCGCATCGCGGCAAGCACCACCACTGGCCAGGTGGCCCTGGCGATCCGGGGTAAGCCGCGCTGGATCACCGCGACGATCACCGCGGCGCATCCGGGCGGGGCGGCGGGCACCTACGACATCTGGGCCACGACGGCGGCTGACAGCTTCGCGTCGACGCCCGGCCCTCCGGCGGGCGAGGTGGACAACACCAACCACGCCTTCGCCCTGAAGATCACCGCCCAGGGCGCCACGCCCACCGGGGTCGGCTCGGAGGCGCTGTATCGTAGGGTTGGCACCCTCGTGTGGGATGGTGCGCAGATCACCGCAATCGATCCGCTTGTCGGCGGTGCTGCGAACAACCCGACCGCAGGCGAGAAGGCGGCGTTGGCGGGCACGACGGGTGTGCCAGGCTCGGGCAACCGGTACGTCACCGACGCCGACGCCCGCGTCCAGCGCCAGACCCCGCTCGTCGCGGCGCAGGTGCGTGAGGTCGGGATCCTCAACCAGATCCGTGCGGGGCGCCAACTCGCACTGGCTGACTGGACCGCGATGGGCCTCGCCGCACCGGTCGCCGGGTGGAACCTCAGCGACCTGACCGACTACTCCGGCAACGGCCGCGCGCTGACGAACAAAGGCGCGGTCCCGTTCGCGCCGGGGATCAACGGGCTGGCGTCCACGGCGGCGCAGTTCGCGGGCTCCACGGCGCAGGCGCTCTACATTGCCGACACCGGCGCAGCCGATCCGTTCCGCATCAAGACGGGCTCGTGGGGCTGCTGGTTCCGCACGGCCAAGCGCGGCGTCGCGCAGTACATCCTCTCCAAGATGCTCACGGGTGGCGTGGCCGCGAATATTAGCTTCGCACTCAGCGTCAGCGCTGGGAACGTGCCGACCGTCGAGGGGTACGTTGGCACGTATGTGGTCGCGACGGGGCTCACCGATGTGTGCGACGACCGCTGGCACTTCCTCTCCGCCACGCATGACGGCATGCGGCTGCGCCTCTATGTCGACGGTGTGCTGGAGGGCTCGTCGGCGGCGACGGGGCCACTCGGCGCGGGCGCGCCGGGGCCGCTGAACATCGGCGGCTACGGCGCCGATGCCGCGACCGCCGCCACACTCCCGTCCTATGGCCGCGAGGACGAGCCGTTCGTCACGGCCGACGTGCTGTCAGAGGATCAGGTCCGCTATCTGATGTCGGCGAGCGTCCCGCACACGCTCGGCGCGATCCCTTCGACGGCGCGGATGGCAGTGCGGCGGCGCAAGCGCGGCGGCGCGCTGGCGACGAGTGACTTCCCGACGCCCGCCAGCCTCGTGCGCGGGCACAACTTCGTCGCGGGCTCGCTGGCGGACTTCGGCGCGAACGCCGTGGCGCTCACCTCCAACCCCGGAACGGGCGCGATCGTCACGGTCGCCGCGCCGGACGGCACGCGCGACGGGGCGTTCCACTTCAGTGGCGCGCACACCGGCCTCAGCGCGACGGACGCGGGACTCCCGGCGGCGCTGACGGCCCGCAGCTACGGAGCGTGGTTCAAGATTCTGACGGGTGCCGCGCAGCAGAACATCATCGGCTGGGGGACGCTATCGACTGGCGACACGCGCCTCAACGTGTCCACGGCGGGCGCGCTCCAGACCCAGAACGGTGCCGACACGATTGTGGGTCCGGTCGTAGGCGACGGTCAGGTGTACTTCGGTGTCGTCGTGGAGGACAACGCGGCGGCGGACGGCGTGAAGCGCAAGCTCTACCTGAACGGCCGTCTGGTCGGAGTCTCGACGGTGATGAACACGCTGACGCTGGCGGGCGCGAACCGGTTCCGTGTCGGTGCCGCTCCCGATGGGACCCTGCCGGTCGGTGGCGGGCAAGTCGCCCCCCCCTGGGTGTACTCCGGCACACAGAACCCGGAGCAGGTGCTCG
>JAVXWK010000083.1:0-6950 GCA_032230575.1 Pseudonocardiales bacterium
TGCAAAGCTGCCTCGGACGGCCGATGCGTCCGCTGCCAGACCATCCACTCTGAGTCGACGCCGTCAGCACCTACCAGCCGCCAGCGATCGTCACCGATGGGCTCGCAGCGGGAATCATAGATGTGATTCGCAGAGCCGGCGATAGTGAGACTCTGCACGAATGGGGCGAAGAGCAGGAACTCCTTAGGGAAGTCCTGGAGGTCGAGGAGAAGCCGTGCGAAATTCCGAGTCAGTGGCAGCCGGACGATCGTCTGTGCCCAGGTCGCCAGGTCGGCGAGTAGTCCGTCCCTGGTGAACTCCTGCTGGGCGTCGACGAGGAAGGGGAGACGCAGTACGGGAAAGTTCCGCGCCTGCTTGTTGATCTCTGACAGTTCGTTCCGGCTGTGGTCTGCCCGGAATCCGAACGAGACCGAGCGGCTGAAGATCGTAGGCTCGTCGGTCACTCCCAGGACCGATTTGAAACCGAGTCCGAACCGCCCGATCTCCTCGCCACGCTTGTCGCTCAGATATGCGTGACAGACGGCCTCAAGGCCCGCCTGTGTGAAGGTCTCGCCTTCGTTGGCGCAGTACAGGACGTCATCCTGGAAGATGACCGCGACCCTGCCACGCTCACCACCCCGACGCAGTGCGTCGGCCGCGTTCTGAACCAGTTCGAGCACCTGCCTGTGGGCGTACCCACCGGTTCGGAACGAATCCTCCTGCCGGCCGTGCTCCTCCACCAACAGCGGGTCTGCCTTGTAGGACTCGATCGCGCGCTTCCGGTGATCTTCGATCCACTTGATCAGACGCTGATCCGGCGCACTCCATGCCTTCATACCCGTCACGGCGCTGATTATGGTAGTTCGGCGGCCCGATCCGACCTCTTCGGACAATTTTTCGCTCCGGCATCGAGTGTTGTCACCAGTTCGGAGGTGGCGCGAGACCGCTAGGGGGCGTGTCACGCAAGCTCCGTCAGTGGGGCCACGTAAGATCTGCGCCTAGGCCGATGCCGGAGGCAGCATGCAGACCGTTCGTACCCTTGACCTCTTCGCGGGTGCCGGAGGTCTTAGCCTGGGCTTCGAGCAGGCCCGTCGCGGATTCGCACCAGTCTTCGCTGTCGAACACGACTCCGCCGCCGCGCGCACCTACAAGCGGAACTTCGGCTGCCCAGTCTTCGATGGGGATATTGAAGGCATGGATACCTTCGAATCAGCTGACGTGATTCTAGGCGGGCCCCCATGCCAGGGCTTCTCGCCACTGGGACGTGACCGAGACGACGCTTCCAGGGCGACGCTCAACGAGTTGTGGCAGCACTACCTTCGGGCGGTTCGTCAGGTGCGGCCGTTGGCGTTCGTCATCGAAAATGTTCCCGAGTTCCAGAAGAGCGCACAGTTTGCGAAGTTGCTCGACATCCTGGACAACGATCCTGAACTTTCGGCCTACCAGTACAACTACGGCGTTCTCAATGCGGCCGACTACGGCGTCCCCCAGCGACGTCGGCGGGGCATTCTTGTTGCGGTGCGTGGTGACCGGCCGGTCCCGTGGCCGCCGAAGGCCACGCACGGACCTGGGTCGGAGACCGGTCAGGCTTACGTCACGGTGCGCGACGTCATATCGGATTTGGCCAACTACCCATCGCTTCACGATGTCACCACCGGCTCAGGCGGTCATCAGAACCTGCACTTTGCCAGAAACCCTCGGCCAGCCAGCCTGGAGCGGTATCGCGCAATCCCCGAGGGTGGCAACCGTTTTGACCTGGCGCGCAACCGTCCTGACCTGCTCCCTCGATGCTGGGCCGAGAAGCCAACCGGGACTGCGGACGTGATGGGTCGACTGTGGTGGGACAAGCCCTCGCTCACAATCCGCACTGAGTTCTTCAAGCCCGAGAAGGGGCGATACCTGCACCCCGTCCTGGACCGACCCATTACACATCGAGAGGCGGCGCGGCTGCAGTCGTTCCCGGACCACTTCGAGTTCGAAGGCACGAAGATCGAGATCGCACGACAGATCGGGAACGCCGTCCCGCCGTTGCTCTCTCAGGCCATCGCAGAGCACGTCTACGGGCTCATCAAGGACCAACTGCACTGAATGCCTGGTGTGACGAGTGACCACTTCCCGGGACGGGGGCGGCGGCCCAGTCCTGATTCCGTCGTCTGCAGGCGTTTCTTCTCGGATGAGTCGACAGCGACGGCGCGACACGGACGCCGAGGTGAAGATCCGTCGGATCCTGTTCTCGCGCGGTCTTCGCTATCGCGTCAACTACCCGGTCGAGAGCAATCGGCGTCGCACCGTCGACATCGCCTTTACGCGCCGCCGAGTCGCCGTGTTCGTCGACGGCTGCTTCTGGCATGGCTGCCCTGTACACGGAACGACGCCGAAGGTGAACGCGGCCTGGTGGATCGAGAAGATCCGACGCAATCAGGCGCGCGACCGGGACACGACCCAGATACTGGTAGAGCGAGGCTGGGTCGTATTGCGCTTCTGGGAGCACGAGTCGTCAGACGGTGTTGCTGAGGTGGTGTCTCGCGTTGTTCGGGGCAGGGTGCAGTCATCGGAAGCTGATCTCAACCAGGCGTGATGCTTGATTCGGGCCTTGGAGTGGGCCGTCCAGGTCTGTGCAGATCGCCGCTCGCCCTGCCTCTGCGCCCTGCCGTCGCTCGCCGACATCCGAGTTGATGGGAGGCGGCTTCTTGCGCCGGCAGCTCCGCGACATCCTCGTCGGCCGCCATGCGCCGCGCACTCCCTCGTCGTGGGCAACCGGTACCGGGTCTCGCTGACCCCCTCTTTGCGTGCCACGCCGGCTGACGCCGTTCAACGGCGGAGGATCGCCGGGCTTTCAGGCCGATCATCTCGATTCGCCGTCCCAAGCTAGACGAGATGGGCGCTATAGCGACCACGGATGCGCTGCCCCGTCAACAACTCACGGTCTGTTGGATCGCGCGTCCCCCTCGCGCCCGGCTGCAATACCGGCAGCGGACGCGCTCGAGGCACTCGTCGGGTCGTGTGCGGCATTGAGTCACCGCGAGCGTCGTGGCCCTGATTGGCCAAGCGCTCGATGGAGTCGATCCGGGCCCGGGCAGTCTCGCGTGCACGAAGAATCTCAGCCTGACCAGACCCCCTAGGAACAGTCCTGATTCCGGACAACTTCGTGGACAACACCTTCGGCCACCGTGCCGGAACGGACATGACCGCAGCCCATGGCATGAGCCTGCTGGGGGGGCCGCGGGGCTGAGCCGGTATCGGCGCGGCATCTCGACGTCGACGATCGGGTCTTCCGTGCGACTTGCCGGGCGGCATGCTTGTGCGATCACGGATGGCGTGCGAACGTCACTCGGCGCGCGGTGAGGGACAAGCCCTCGGTCCGGTATCCGGCGTCGAGCCAGGCACGTGCGTGGGTGTGCCCGCCGTCGGTCTGGTTGGCCCACCATGCCTGGTGGGTGTAAGCGCTCGGGGGCAGCCCATCGGGCAGTAGCGTCGCGATCTGCTCGAACGACATGGACACTGTGTCGCCGCCTTGTTGCGTCAAGTGCCGGTGGAGCGGGTCGTACTTCGCCACTGCGCCATGCTGGCCGAAGTCCGGCGTGGGCGCCACCATGGCGGGCGGCTCTGCGGGAGCGCGGAGGTGACTCAGTTGAGACCGACGCGTATGCCGGCCGGGATGGCACGGGTCGGTGGACGTCGCGCTCGACGAGCCGGGGGCGTCGGAGGGCTAAGTCTGAGCAGCGTCGTCGTCAAAGGCCCGAGCGCCGTCTGCCGGCCCTCGACGCGAAGGTCAAGCGGGCGCGCGAACGCGCTCCTTGGTCTGAGTCCTGAGCGCTCAGAACCCGGATGCAAGTGTGTGCCGCCTCCTTCGTCTCGGCGGATGGGGCTACGGCAGATGTCGTGGGGCAGGCGGGCGTGGCGCTTGGCTGCCTTCCTGGGAAGCTGGGTGCGGGTGTATCGCCTCCTGTAGAGGGCGGTGAGGCTGCTCCGGATCAGGTGACAGCGCAAGCGTCGACCCGAGCGGTTCGCTCGGGGTCGGGAGCTCGGCCGCAGCGCGCCCAACCCACCTCGGCAGGCTCCCATTTCGTGACCACGCCTCCGCCGGTGAACGCGCCCCGGCCCCAGAATTGCGAGGGCGACCGCGGCTTCACCGGCGGCGCTGGGGACCTGTCCTGTGGTCGCGGCCGTCCGCATCCGACGGTGCGCGACGCCATACATGCGCCAGCCCGAACGTTCCCTTCCGCCCGTGCCGATCTGAGTAGCGGAGTTGTCCGGGGCTGCAGGCGGCGATGACCGATGATCTCGATCGGGACCAAGTAGTTGTCCGGGGTGTTGTCCAAGCCCGGACCGGGGTTCCTGCTGAGGCTGGGCAACTCGGTGGGCAACTCTCTCCGTCATGGTGAGCGGACGTCGAGGCAGCGCATCCAGACGCGCAGCAAACGTCGCTTGCGACCCTGCCGGGATGCCCGCCCCGGAGGTTGTCACACCGAGGGTGACCACTTGTCGATCGGAGAGGAGCAGTCACGTGAGCGCACCGGTCCTGCTGACCCCCACAGAAGCCGCCCGAGCTCTTGGCATTGGCCGCAGCAAGCTGTACGAATTGCTACAAACCGGGGCTCTCGAGTCCGTTCACATTGGAGCGTGCCGGCGCATCCCCACTGAGGCAGTTCTCGCCCTGGTGGACCGTCTCCGTTGCGGCGTCGCCGACGGCGACCGGGTCTGACCTCGAGCTCGGCACCGGTCGACCGAGAGGCGGCGTGGGCAGATGGCAGCGAAGGTCAGGGACGGCGTCGTCAGGCGTGGCGGCTCATGGTCCTATGTCGTGCGGGTTAGCGACCCGGACTCCGGTGCGAGCCGGCCGAGGTGGGTGGGCGGCTTCCCGACCGAGTCGGCCGCGAAGGCGGCGCGGGACGAGGCGCGCGTCGCAGGGCGGCGCGGGGAGTACGTGGACCGGTCGTCGATGACCGTCGCCGCGTACCTGCGCGAATGGCTGGAGACCTACCAGGTGGCGGTGAAGCCGACCACGTTCGAGGGCTACCGGCATAATGTGGAGCACTACATCATCCCGAGGATCGGCAACCAGCGGCTGCAGGCGCTGCGACCGGCGTCGATCAGCAAGCTCTACCGGGACCTGCTCGATCATGGCGGCCGCCGCGACGGACCGCTGTCGCCGCTGACCGTCGACGGGATCCACCGGACGCTGAGGAAGGCCTTCAACGACGCGGTGCGCGTCGAGCAGCTGCTGCCCACCAACCCGGTCGTCCGGGCGACCCGGCCGAAGGGGCGGGGCGTGGAGCGCGCCGACCTTTGGACCACGGAGCAGCTGCGCACGTTCCTCGCGGTCGCGGCCGGCCACCGGATCGGCGCCTTCTACCGCCTCGCCGCCTACACCGGCGCGCGTCGCGGCGAGCTGACCCACATGCGCTGGGCCGACCTCGATCTGGATGCCGCCGAGCTCACCATCACCGGGTCCGCCGCCACCATCGGTGCTGTCCGGGTGGAGGGCACCACCAAGGGTGGCCGGTCGCGGGTGGTCAGCCTGGACGCCGGCACCGTCGAGGTGATGCGCGCGCACCGGAAGGCGCAGCTCGCCGAGCAGCTGGCGGCCCGCACCTGGTGGCGGGACGGCGGCGACCTGGTCTTCCTCCGCGAGGACGGCGCGCCGATGCACACCGACACCCCGACCGCGCTGATGCCGAAGCTGATCGCCGCGGCCTGCTTGCCGCACACCCGGCTGCACGACCTGCGACACCTGCACGCTACGACGCTGCTGCTTGCCGGTGTACCCGTGCATGTGGTCGCGGCTCGTCTCGGCCATGCCGACCCAGCGATCACGTTGCGGGTCTATGCGCACGTCTTGCGTGAGCAGGCCAGCGGCATCGCTGACGTATTCGCTGCCGCCGTGGATGTCTGACTGCTCGAGCCCTCGTCAAGCAGCCCCAGGGCTGCCTTCTAGCCGATTCGTCGACCGGGCGGGAGTCCACCTGGCACGGGCCTCGACGGAGTGACCTAGTAGGAGCCTGCGCCAACAGGCCCGTCCCTGTCCTGTCCGACGTCGACCGCGCCGTGCCCGCCCTCACCAGTGCGACGAGAAGACCGGACATGACAACGATGACACCTGAGCCCGGATCGGTCACGTGCGGCGTCGACACCCACCTCGACGTTCACGTGGCGGCGGCCGTGGACCACCTCGGGGGGGTCCTGGGCACGGAGAGCTTCCCGACCACGGCGGCCGGCTATCGGCGGCTGCTGGGCTGGCTGGCCTCGTTCGGGCCGGTGCACGCGGTCGGGATCGAGGGCACCGGCAGCTACGGCTCCGCGCTGGCCCGGCACCCTGGGCTAGAACGAGGTGGCGGTGATCGAGGTGTCCCGCCCGAACCGCCAGGTCCGCCGCGCCACGGCAAGTCCGATGTCATCGACGCGATCGCCGCGGCACGGGCGGTGCTCTCCGGCGAGGCGACCGGAACACCGAAGGCGCACAACGGGCCGGTCGAGGCCTTGCGGCTGCTGAAGATCGTGCAGCGCAGCGCGACCACGTCCCGCACTCAGGCGGGCAACCCGCTGCGCACGATCGCGGCTACCGCGCCGGAGGAGCTGCGCTCGAAACTGCGCGGGCTCAGGACGCCGGACCTCGTGACGACCTGCGCGGCCTTCCGGGTCCGGGTCGAGGACGACTCACTAGGGTCGGTGACCCGGTTGGCGATGCGAGAGCTCGCCCAGCGCATCCAGTTCTTGGACGACCAGCTCATGCGCACGAAAGCCCGTCTGAGCCGGATCACGACGGCTGCCGCCCCCGAGTTCATGGCTCGAAAGGGGGTCGGCCCGGACACCGCCTCCGCCATTCCCGTCAGCGCGGGCGACAACCCGCACCGGCTCCGGGATGAACGATCCTTCGCCGCGCTCGCCGCGCTCGCCGCGCTCGCCGCGCTCGCCGCGCTCGCCGCGCTCGCCGCGCACGCCCCGATCGCCGCGCTCTCCGCGCTCCCCGC
>JAVXWK010000085.1:0-10315 GCA_032230575.1 Pseudonocardiales bacterium
CATCGCCGCCGCGCTGGGCCTGAGCCGCGACCAGCTGTCCGATCGTCTGGTGCCCAGGCTGGGCCTGGACGACGCGGCGACGCTGGTGATCGACTACGGTCCGCGCCAGTTCACCGTGGGCTTCGACGAGCACCTCAAACCGTACGTGCTGGACCCGGAAGGCAAGCGCCGCAAGGATCTCCCGAAACCCGGCGCGAAGGACGACCCGGCCACGGCCCCGTCCGAGCACAAGCGGTTCGCGGTGGTGAAGAAGGACGTCCGCGCCGTCGCGTCCGACCAGATCCACCGCCTGGAACGCGCCATGGTCGACCAGCGCACCTGGACGGCGGAGGAGTTCCACACGGTCCTGGCGGGCCACCCGCTGCTCTGGCACCTGGTCCGCCGCCTGGTGTGGATCACCGGCGAGGGCACGTCCTTCCGCCTGGCCGAAGACCGCACCCTGGCCTCCTCCGAGGACGCCGAGTTCACCCTCCCCGAGACCGCCACGGTCCGGGTGGCCCACCCCGTCGACCTCCCCGAGACGCTGGCGGCCTGGGGCGAGATCTTCGCGGACTACGAGATCCTGCAACCCTTCCCGCAACTCGCGCGCCCGGTCCACGCCTTCACCCCGGATGAGCCTCAGGTCCCCCAACTGCAGCAGTACACAGGCCGCCCGGCCCCGGTCGGCAGGATCCTCGGCCTCACCGACAGAGGCTGGGTCCGCGGCGCACCCCAGGACAACGGCGTGGAGGAGTGGATCACCCGCCCGCTCCCGTCCGGCGGCGCCGTGGTGGCCTCCCTGGACCCCGGCATCGCGATCGGCGCGATCGACATCTACCCCGACGTCGCCTTCAGCGCGATCTGGTTCTCCGAGGACGGCGAAGGCTCCTGGACGCCGCGGGAAGCCACCCCGGACACGTTCGACATCGACCCGGTCACCGCGTCGGAAGTCCTGTCAGAGCTGGCTTCTCTGCACTCGTGACCAGGTTGTTCAGGTGATCGCCGAAAATTGTCGGACCTGCTGAGTAGCGTCCCCGGCAACAAGCTCCAGATCAGGTTCAGGAGGCAGTCAGTGCGCAGGTGGGAGCTCGTCGCGGACGGCTCGGCGAAGTTCTGGGAGATCGGCCGGGAGGGCACCGGGGTGACCGTCCGGTTCGGACGGCTGGGAACCTCCGGCCAGACCCAGACCAAGGAGCTCGCCTCGGTCGAGGCGGCTACGGCCCACCTCGCGAAACTGGTGGCGGAGAAGGAGAAGAAGGGCTACGTGGAAGCGGCCCCGGCGTCGGCCGCCACCACCGCGCCCGCCCTTCCCGTTGACGAGGCGCCCCCAGCCGCTCCCGTCTCCGAGGAATCCCCTGAGGAATCCCCTGTGGACGAGGACACCTGGGTCATGCCCAGAGCCTGGTTGCGCGACGTGGTGCGGCAGCGGGGTTTCTCCCCGGCACCGGAGTTCACCCTCGACACCGCCAAAGCCGCCGAAGCCCGCCGTCAGATCGTCGAGCAGGCCGAGACCATCGAGCTCGCGCTGTCCACGAAGGGCTCGCACCCGCACCTGGTCAGCGCTGCTCGCGACCACCTCGCCGGGCAGCCGAATCCCGTTGGCGCGGCCGCGATCGCGGTCGTCACGGCATCTGGCCTGCCGTCGGTGCACGCCTGGATCGCCGACCACGGCGTGGCGTTCGCGGCCGCCGCCGTCGTCGAGCACATGTGCATGATGTTCTCGAAGCAGTGGAGCGATCGGCGCGGCAAGTGGACCGACGTGCGGCTGTGGCGCGTCAGCGGCCACTTCCAGACGACCGCCGACGAGACCAACGGCCGCATGCTCACCGCGGTCCGGTACGCGCTCGCGGTCGCCGGCAGCGCCGAACGTGAGGCCGCGGAAGCCGCGCTGGACGCGATCGAGGCGACGAACATCGTCAAGGAGCTGCGGTCGTACCTGGTGCCCGCGAGGGCCGACTGGTTCGCCGAGATGTGCGCCCTGCCGTACACGCCGAGCCGGTGGTGGATGCTGCCGTGCAGCGCCGGCAGCGTCGAGGACTACGAGAAGACAGGGGCGTCGCTGACCAGTTCGGCCTTCGTCCTCTACACCGCGGTCTACGTGCTCGGGCCCGCGATCGTGCCGTTGCTCGAGAACGAGCTCGGCCTGGAGTACCAGCGCGCGGACGGCATCAAGCAGGTCCTCAAGGTACTGGCGGCGTTACCGACCGACGAGGCGTTCACGCTGCTGCTCGACCGCCTCGCCGACAAGTACGTGCGGCCGGCGCTGCTGTCCGCGATGGCCGCGTTCCCGAAGCGAGCGGCCAGGTTGCTCGGCGAACGCGTGCAGGACAAGGACATCCGGCAACTGCTGAGCGCGCATCTGCTGTCGAACCCGTCGCTCGAGGTGCCCGCGGAGGTCGCCGCGATGCTCGCCGAGTCCGCGGTGGACACGCTGCCGGAAGCCGGTCCGGACCAGCTCCCGCAGCTCCTGGCGGCGCCGCCGTGGCTGAACCGCCGTGCGCAGGCGAAGCCAGTGGTGCTGAACGACGTGCCGGTGCCGGCCGGGTCCGTGGCGTGGTCGCCGGGCGAGGAAGAGGAGTGGCTGGAGGAGTACAGCTACGGCTGGTACATGGACCGGCACGACTGGCGGAAGCTGCTCCGGCAATGGCACGCGGGCACCATCGGCCACTACGACAACGACCTGTTCCTCGTCGCACCCGCGGACGAGGTGCGGCACCTGCTGGCGGACTGGAAGGCGAGCTACCCCTCCGGTGCCGAGGACTGGGGCAGGAAGATCGCTGCCAAGTTCGGTCTCGACGCGGTGCCCGCTCTCGTGCGGATCGCCCAGGCCAGTCCCGCGACGAACGGTGTGGTGCTGTCGCCGTTCGCGACCGTCGAGGTGGCCGCCGTGATGGCCGGCTGGTTCACCAGGACCAAGCAGCCGAAACGCTGGGCCGTCGACTGGATGGACCGTCACCGCGACCTGGCCGCCCATCTGCTCATCCCGGCGGCGACGGGGAAGCCGGGCACCGCGCGCCGCGACGCCGAGACGGCCCTGCGCCACCTGCACGGCATCGGTGTGGACGTGTCCGCCATCGCCGCGTCGTGCGGAGCGCAGGCCGTGATCGACGCGGTGTTGTCCGCGGATCCGCTCGACGTGCTGCCCGCCAAACTGCCCGCCCTCGGAGAGTGGGCCGACAGCCGCCTTCTCCCCCAGGTGCTGCTGCGCGACCGCAAGCACGCGCTGTCCCCCGAGGCCGCAGGCCACCTGCTGATGACGGCCGCGCTGTCCAAGCCCGGCGAGGTCTACGCGGGTCTGCCGATCGCCCGCGACGCACTCGACCGCGACTCGCTCGCGCAGTTCGCCTGGGCCGTGTTCGAGCAGTGGCGGAAGGCAGGCGGCCCGTCGAAGGAGAGCTGGGCGCTCAGCGCACTCGGCTGGTTCGGCGACGACTCCACGGTCCGCTCCCTGTCGCCGCTGATCCGCAACTGGCCGGGCGAGAGCCAGCACGCCAGGGCCGTCGCGGGCCTGGACGTGCTCGCCGACATCGGCACCGAGGTCGCGCTGTCGCACCTGAACAACATCGCCGAGAAGGTGTCCTTCAAGGGGCTCAAGACCAAGGCCCAGGAGAAGGTCACCCAGATCGCCGCCGACCTGGGCCTGTCCCGCGACCAGCTGTCCGACCGCCTGGTTCCCCGCCTCGGTCTCGACGACGCCGCGACCCTGGTGATCGACTACGGCCCGCGCCAGTTCACCGTCGGCTTCGACGAGCAGCTCAAGCCGTACGTGCTCGACCCGGACGGCAAGCGCCGCAAGGACCTCCCCAAGCCGGGAGCCAAGGACGACCAGGACAAGGCCCCGCTGGAGCACAAGCGGTTCGCGGCGTTGAAGAAGGACGTCCGCACGGTCGCGTCCGACCAGATCCAGCGTCTCGAACGCGCGATGGTCGACCAGCGCACGTGGACCGCCGAGGAGTTCCACACGGTCCTGGCCTCGCACCCGTTGCTGTGGCACCTCGTGCGCCGCCTCGTGTGGATCACCGACGAGGGCACGTCGTTCCGCCTGGCCGAAGACCGCACCCTGGCCGACGCCGGGGACGACGAGATCACGCTGCCTGAGAACGCGGTTGTCCGCGTGGCGCACCCGGTGGATCTCCAGGAGTCGTCGGGCGACTGGGGCCAGGTCTTCGCGGACTACGAGATCCTCCAGCCGTTCCCCCAGCTCGGCCGCCCGCTCCACCTCATCGTCTCGAAGGACGACGTACTCGCGACCCTCAAGAAGCACTGCGACGTGACCTTCCCGATCGGCAAGGTCCTCGGCCTCACCAAGAAGGGCTGGGTCCGCGGCGAGCCCCAGGACGCCGGCGTCGAGTGCTGGATCACCAGGCCGTTGCCCGGCGGCGGCGCGCTCGTCGCCTCGCTCGACCCCGGCATCGCGGTGGGCGCGGTCGACGTGTTCCCCGAGGTCAGCTTCCCCAGCATGTGGTTCTCGCCCAGCGGTGACGGCGACTGGTCCGCGCCCAAGAACGCGCCGGGCACCTTCGACGTCGACCCGATCACCTTCTCCGAGATCGTTTCCGAACTGGAGTCCCTGCGGTCATGACCAGCACCCGGACGATGCAGCGTCCGCCCGCCGAGGTCCGTTACGCGGACGAGCTCGCACGCCTGCGCGATGGTGACAGAGCGCCGAAGCCGCCTGGCTGGGCGCTGAGCCTCGAAGCCGCGCGCACGTTCGTGGTGGGCGACGAGAAGCAGAAGATCACCAGGAAGTTCGTCGGCGATCCGTCGCTTGTGGACAGAGCGTTGGTCACTCTGGCGACCAGCCGCGGGCTAATGCTCGTCGGCGAGCCGGGGACCGCGAAGTCGTTGCTGTCCGAGCTGATCGCGGCGGCGGTGTGCGGCGAGTCGACGCTGACGATCCAGGGTGGCGCGGCGACCACCGAGGACCAGATCAAGTACTCGTGGAACTACGCGCTGCTGGTGGCCGAGGGGCCGTCGCCGCGCTCGCTCGTGCCCGCCCCGATGCTGCGGGGCATGGCCGAGGGCAAGATCGTGCGGTTCGAGGAGATCACGCGCTGCCCGCTCGAGGTGCAGGACTGCATGCTCTCCATGCTGTCGGACCGGGTGATGGCGATCGGCGAGCTGAACGGGCCGGACGGCATGGTGTTCGCGCAGGACGGGTTCAACGTCATCGCGACGGCGAACACGCGTGACCGGGGCGTCAACGAGATGAGTGCGGCGCTCAAGCGGCGGTTCAACTTCGAGACGGTGTTCCCGATCGCGGACTTCGACACCGAGCTCGCACTGGTCGAGCAGGAGGCGGCGAAGCTGCTGGAGCGCTCCGGCGTGCAGCTCGCGCCGAAGCGGGACGTGCTGGAGGTGCTCGTCAGAACCTTCCGCGACCTCCGGGAGGGCAACGATCGGCTCACGACGGTCATGAGCACGGCCGAGGCGGTGTCGGTGGCGCACGCGGTCGGGCTGCGAGGGTGGTTCCTGCGCGGCGAGGCGGGGACGGCGGCGGATGTCGTCGAGTGCCTGGCGGGCACGGCGGCGAAGGACAACGCGGAGGATCTCGCGCGGCTGCGCAGGTACCTGGAGCAGCACGCGCCGCGCCGCAAGGGCAGGCAGTGGCAGGAGCTGCACCAGGCCCGGCACCTGCTGCCCGGCTGATGGGGGCCGTGTTCGTCGGTGTCCGGCACCACAGTCCCGCCTGTGCCCGGCTGGTCGCCGCCACCATCGAGCACCACCGGCCCGCGTACGTGCTGATCGAGGGTCCGGCCGACTTCAACGAGCGCGTCGACGAGCTGCTGCTGGGCCACGAGCTGCCGGTCGCGTTGTTCAGCTACTCGGACGAGCACTCGTCGTGGTCACCGTTCTGCGACTACTCGCCGGAGTGGGTGGCGATCGCCGAGGCGCGCCGCCACCACGCCGAGGTCCGGTTCATCGACCTGCCGGCGTGGCACAAGGCGTTCCACGACGTCACCAACCGGTACGCCGACGCCGAGCTGCGGTACGCGGAGGTCGTCGAGCGGCTGTGCGAGGAGTTCGCGGTCGACAATGTCGACGCGCTGTGGGACCACCTCTTCGAGTCCGAGGAGGAGCCCGCTGGCATGGCCGAGTACTTCGACCTGCTCCGCGGCACCGCGACAGCGGACGACGGCGACTCGGCGCGCGAGGAGTACATGGCGCGCTGGGTGCGAGCGGCGGTCGAACACGCAGATGGTCGGCCGGTAGTCGTGGTCACCGGCGGATTCCACACGGCCGCCCTCAAAGCCATGCTCGACGGCGATGCCGAGTGGCCCGAGGTGCCGGAACGCGAGCGCGGCGCCAGCTATCTCGTGCCGTACTCGCACGCGCGGCTGGACGCGTTCACCGGCTACCAGTCGGGCATGCCGTCGCCGGGCTACTACCAGCAGGTCTGGGAGAACGGCTCGCGGAAGGCGGCGGACTGGCTCATCGAGTCGGTGGCGACCCGGCTGCGCCGCAGGCAGCAGCCGGTGTCCACGGCGGACCTGATCGCGGCGCACACCCAAGCCGGCGCGCTGGCACGGCTGCGCGGGCACGAGAACCTGGCGCGCACCGACGTGCTGGACGGCCTGACCAGCGCGTTGATCTCCGAGGACCTGACCGGGCCACCGCCGTGGACGCGCCGCGGCACGCTGCAGCCCGGCGCGCACCCGGCGCTCGTCGAGATGATCGGTGCGCTGCGGGGCGACAAGGTCGGGAAGCTGCACCCGGACACGCCAGCGCCACCGCTGGTCAAAACCGTGCAGGAGCTGCTCCGCACGCACGGCCTCGACCAGGAGGGCAAGATCGCGCTCGACCTCACGGACGCGAACGCGTTAGAGCGCAGCAGGATCCTGCACCGGTTGCGGGTGCTCGGGATTCCCGGCTTCGAGCGCACGAGCGGGCCGTCGCAGGGCGCGAAGCAGCAGCTGGACGAACAGTGGACGCTTCGGCCCACCGAGCACCGGCTGGCGGCGTTGATCGAGGCCGCCGAGAACGGTGCGACGCTCGAGGAAGCTGCCGGGGTCGCGCTCGAACGGCGTTCCCGGCACGCCCAGCTGGACCAGCTCGCGGGCATCCTGTTCGACGCGGTGCTGTGCGGGATCACAGCGTTGTCCAGCAGGGTCAAGGAAACCCTCAACGAAGGCGTCGCGGAGACCGGCGATCTCGCCGCGCTCGGTCACGTGCTGACCGGTGTGCTCGGTCTGTGGCGGCACGACAGGCTGTTCGGCACGGCGAAGGACCCGTTGCTGGGCGCGGTGATCGACACGGGTACGGCCAGGGTGCTGTGGCTGATCGAGGGCCTGCACGGCGGCCCGGCGCCGGCCGACGAGAACCGGCTGCGGGCGATGGCCGCGACCAGAGACGCCGTGCTGCACGCGAAAGCCGCGCTGTCGCTGGACATCGCGGACGTCACGGGCGTGGTGACCCGCGTGAGCAACGACGTGCAGGCGCCGCCGGATCTGCGCGGTGCGGCGCTCGGGCTCGCGTGGACACTGGGCACGCAGCCGGACGTGCGCGAGGTCCGCGGCATCGAGGCGCTCGGCGACTGGCTCGCCGGGTTGTTCGCAGTAGCCCGCGAAGAGGTGCTCGCGAGCCCGGAGCTGGTCGGCGTGCTGGACGAGCTGGTCAGCGCGATGACCGAGGAGGAGTTCCTGGTGGCGCTGCCCGCGTTGCGGCTCGCCTTCAGCTACTTCCCGCCCAGGGAACGCGAAACCATCGCGGCCACGGTCCTCTCCCATCGCGGCGTCGAGGGCAACGCGCGGACAGTCACCCGCCTCACGACCGACCCGATGGTGATCGCGGAGGCACTGGCCGTGGAGAAGCGCGTCGACGCACTGCTCGTGAAGGGTGGCCTGGCATGACCGGCCCTGGAACACCGGACATGGAACGGTGGCGGCTGATCCTGGGCGAGCCCGCCACCCGCCGCACCGGCGACCTGACGGGCGACGCGGCCCAACGAGACGCCGCGCTGGAGTGGCTCTACGGGCGCGATCCGGATCTGGCCGAACGCGGCGTGCGCAAGGGCGGCACCGCGGACTCGGTGCTGCGGACCGTCGACTGGCTGGACCAGGTGCACCGGCTCTTCCCCAGAGAGACCATCGAACGCCTCGAACGCGATGCCGTCGAGCGTTACGAGATCACGGACATCGTCACGGATCCCGATGTGCTGCAGCGGATCGAGCCGAACCCGGCTTTGTTGCGGGCGGTGTTGCGGACCAAACACCTGATGAACCCGGCCGTGCTCGCGATGGCTCGCAAGATCGTCGAGGCGGTCGTCAAGCAGCTGATGGAGAAGCTCAGGACCGAGGTGCGGCAGGCGTTCAGCGGCACGAGGTCGCGCCGGCCGAGCATCCACCGCAACTCGCGCAACTTCGACTTCCGCGCCACGATCAGGGCCAACCTCCAGCGCTACCAGCCCGACGAGCGCAAGCTGTCGATCGAGCACGCGAAGTTCTTCTCCCGCACGCGCAGGCACGTCGAGCAGTGGCAGGTGATCCTGCTGGTCGACCAATCAGGTTCGATGACCAGCTCGGTGATCCACTCGGCGGTCACCGCGGCCTGCCTGTGGGGCCTGCCGGGCCTCAAGACGCACCTGATCGCGTTCGACACCAACGTCGTCGACCTGACGTCCGACGTCACCGACCCGGTCGAGCTGCTGATGAAGGTGCAGCTCGGCGGCGGCACCGACATCGCCAAGGCCACCGCGTACGGCGCGAGCCTCGTCGACAGCCCGCGCCGCGCGATCGTGGCGCTCATCAGCGACTTCTACGAGGGCGGCAACGAGGAGCACCTGGTCCGCACCGTGAAGACGCTGTGCGAGCAGGGCACCCACGTCCTGTGCCTGGCTGCGCTCGACGAGGAGGCGAACCCGGACTACGACCGCAGGCTGGGCCGGCGCCTGGCGAACGCCGGCGCCCACGTCGGCGCGATGACCCCGGGCCAACTAGCGGAATTCGTTGCGGAGAAACTCGCGTGACCAGACCCGACCTGCTGGCCCTCACTCCGGACGCCCTCGCTGCACTGGCCAACCGCGGCCTGGTGAAGCGCGCCACCAAGGAACTCGACGCGGGCGCCGTCCCCGCACTCGACACCTCGGACGGCACCGTCCAGGCCAAGTTCCCGGACGGCACCACGGCCACGCTGCCACCGAACACCACCCTCGACGCCGCGCAGTGCAGCTGCGGCGCGGCGGGCGTGTGCCGTCACCGCATCGCGGTAGTCCTTGCCTACCAACGAACTCAGGAGTCGAGCGCACCAACCGAACTGTGGTCGCCGGGCACGGTGACCGACGACGACCTGACAACGCTGATGGGCGAACGCACGCTGCGCCGGGCTCACCGCGTGCTCCAGGCGGGCTACCGCGCCAAGCTCCGCCGCCCGACCACGGACGACCAGACCGCCCAGGCCGAGCTCCCCACCTGCACGGTGACGTTCCTCGTGCCTGGCGACCTCTCCTACGTCCACACCGACGCGGCCAACCGCGACGAGGCGACAGCGCTCGCGGTGTGGGCCTTCCGCGAGGCCGACACCCAAGGCACCGACACCGTCGACGTGGGCGGATCTCCCACCACAGCAACAGATCTGAGGGCCGTCACCGATCTGCTCGACCAACTCCTGCTCGACGGCGCCGCGAACGCGAGCGAGGTCCTGGACGCCGCGTGGCAACGCCTGCACCGCGACCTGACCGCCCAACGCCTGCACTGGCCGGCCGCCGTGATCACCGACCTCCTGGCCCAGCTAGCCGCCTACCGCCACCGCAGCGCGGACTACGAGTCGCAACAGTTCGCCGCGCTGCTCACCGAACTCCACGCACGCACCACCGCGACGGGCCCACGCGCCGAGATCCTCGGCTTCGACGAACCAGCCGAGACACCGCTACGGCGGGTTCGGCTCACCGCGCTGGGCGCCCGGCTGCGCAGCGCCACCACGGCGGACGTCTACTTCGCGTCCGGCGACGTGGTGCTGGTGCAGCGCGACACCACCCTGCGCACGGCCCAGAAGCTGGCCGCGTCGAACGTCGTCTCCGAGTCGGCGACCCGCAGCGCGAGCCGCGCGGTGACGCTGAAGACCAGCAGGGTCGCCAAAACCTCGCTCACGCCGGTCGGCACCTCCTGGGCCGATCTCCCACAGGCGTTGGTGATCGACGACTACGCCGCAGCCGCCGCACACCTGGCCGAACTGCCGCCACGCCAGGTGCGGGCGAGGGTCGAGGCGGAACTGGTCCGCGCGGTCCGGGTCACCGAGGTGACGGACATCGCCTACGACCCAGCCGCCCAACGCCTTACGGCCACCGTCCTCCACAACGGTGGCCAATGCGTTCTCGAGGCCACCCACCGATCCGTGGCAC
>JAVXWK010000127.1:0-9710 GCA_032230575.1 Pseudonocardiales bacterium
GCGCAACGAGGGGGACGTCACGCCGATGCCCAGCTTGATGCGGGTGGTGGCCGCCGCGCACAGGCTCAGGAAGACGAACGGGTCGCCGTGCACCATCGGGGTGTCGTAGAGCCAGAAGCTGTGGAAGCCCAGCTCCTCGGCCCGCACGGCGAGGTGCTCCACGCCTGGCTCCGCTGTGGCCACGATGCCGATTCGCATCGACCCAGCGTAGGTGCGGCCCGGTGAAGGCAGCGCGGATCGTTCCACTCACACGGTCGAGCTAGGACGATCACCTGGGTGGGCGACGCGGTTTGCGTTCACCCCGGCCCGATCTCCACAGTGCCGGACATGAAGCAGGTGTTGCAGCACAGGATCGACTCGACGTTCGCCCACTACGACGTCGACGGCAACGGCGTCATCGAGCTGGCCGACATCTACGCGCTGGCCAACCGGCTGTTGCGGGCGTTCGGCGAGCCGGCGTCCTCGGAGCGCGGGAGTGAGCTGGTGGACGCGTACGACCGGTTCTGGGAGATGCTCGTCGACCACTGCGATGCCGATCGGGACGGCAAGATCGGGCCCGAGGAGTACCGCGACGCCATGATGGAGGCGTTCGTCGACCACGGGCCGTTCGACGCGGACTTCCTGGAGATCGTGCAGACGTTGCTGGACATCGCGGACACCAACGGGGACGGCCGGGTCGACGCGGACGAGTTCCGGGTTCTGCTCAAGGCACGCGGGCTGTCGGAGGAGGAGTGCGGCATGGCGTTCGCGCACCTCGACACGGACGGCGACGGGGCCATCAGCGTGCAGGAATACATCGCGGCGGTGCGGGACTACTACACGAACCCCGCCGAGGACACGCCCGGCAGCTGGCTGTACCCGGCGTCGTTGCAGCTCACCTGAGCGGAACAAACGAGCGGGCTCACGAATTATCCTAATTAAAGGAGCCTGCTCAGGAGGAACCGTGCCACTGATCGGCCGCGAGGACGACATCAGCTCGATCAGGGCGTACTTCGACAACGCCGGGGTGAGCGGTGGCGCGCTCCTCATCGCAGGTGAGGCAGGGGTCGGCAAGACCGCTGTGCTCGAACAGCTCGTCCGCGACAACAGCGACCAGCGGGTGCTGCGCGCGGCCGGGGTGCAGTTCGAGTCGGAGATCGGCTACTCCACGCTCAACCAGCTGCTGATGCCCCTCGACCCCGAGATGCACGCACTGAGCGAGGCTCATCGCACGGCGCTGAGGTGCGCGCTCGGGTTCGAGGTCGGCCCCGTGCCTGACCGGCTTGTGGTGTCGAACGCCGCGTTGCTGCTGCTGCGAGCGTTAGCTCAAGAGACGCCCATCTTCATCGCCATCGACGACCTGCACTGGGTCGACCGGCCGAGCGCCGAGGTCCTCAGCTTCGTGGCACGGCGCCTGGTCGGCAGCCCGATCGTCTTCGTCGGCGCGTGCCGGACCGCGGAGCGCGGCTTCTTCCAGCAGAGCGGCCTCAACGAGATCGTGCTGCCGCCCCTGGACGTCCCCGCCGCACGCACCCTCGTCCAGCAGCACTTCCCGGACCTCGCGCCGGCAGTGCGCAGAAGACTTCTCGAAACAGCGGCGGGAAACCCACTCGCGCTCCTGGAGCTCCCGTCCGCTTTGGACGGTGACCAGCGCACCGACTTCACGGCGCTGGGCGAGGTTCTGCCGCTGTCCGAACGGCTCCAGGCGATGTTCACGGACCGCGTCAGAGGCCTCCCCGAGCAGACGCGGCTGATGCTGCTGCTGTGCACGCTCGGCGGCTCGATCGACGTCGGAAAGCTCAGAACCGCGGGCGGCACCGCCTGCGTCCTCGACGACCTGGCCCCGGCCGAGAAGGCCAGGCTGGTGCAGACCGGCCCGAACCGGCTCACGTTCCGGCACCCGCTGATCGGAGCGGCGGTCGTCGAGGCCTCCACCGAGACCGAACGCCGCTGGGCGCACGCCAGGCTGGCCGAGGTCGTCGACGCCCCGGAACGCCGCATCCGCCACCTCGCCGAGTCGGCCATCGACCCGGACGAGGACATCGCGGCCCAGCTCGAGTCCGCCGCCGACAAGCTGATGAAGCGCGGCGACGCGATCGGTGCCGTCGTGGCGCTGACCAGGGCCGCGGAACTCAGCCCAGCCCAACACGACCGCGGCCGCAGACTCGCCGAAGCCGCGTACATCGGCGCCGAGGCCGGCGGTGAGATGGCCACCGCGACACGCCTGTTGGGCGATGCGCGCCAGACCGGAGCGCAGTCGCTGTACGCCGCCGCGGCCGCCGCCCACCTGCTGATCAACAGCGACGGCGACGTCACCACCGCGTACCGGTTGCTGGCGGGTGCGATCGAGTCCGGTGACCACGGCTTCGACGCCGAGGATCCGGTGCTGCTCGAAGCGATGCACAGCCTGATGCTCATCAGCTGGTGGGTGGGCACGGAGGAGTCGGGACGCCATCACCGCTCGCTGGTCGACAAGCTCGTCCCGGAACCGAACCCGGTCACGCGCGTGAACGCGGCCGTGTTCGCCGATCCCGCGAGCGCGACAGCACAAGACCTCGCGACGCTCGACGAGTTGATCGACTCAGTCACGAACGACGAGGAACCGACAAGGCTCGTCCGCATCGGCACGGCCGCCTTGTTCGGCGACCGGCTGCACCTGCTGCGCAGCCCGGAACGCCATCTCGTCGAGCTCGGCCGCGACAGCAAAGTTCCTGCCCGGCGGTACATCGGCGCGCTCATCCACCTCGCGATCGACGCCTTCCACTCCGGCCGCTGGGACGAGGCGTGGCAGTTGTGCGACGAGGGCCTGGGAGTGTGCGCCGAGCATGGTTTCCGGTTCTTCCGCTGGTACTTCGACTGGGTGCACGCACTCGTCGCGGCAGGGAGAGGTGAGATCGACGTCGCCCGGCAGCTCACCGACGCCACGATCCGCTGGGCACAGGCGAACCGCGCGGCGGGCGTCACCTACTTCGCCTGGCAGGCAAGGGGACTGGCGGAGATCGGCGCGGGCGACTACCGAGCCGCCTACGAAGCCGCCACCAACGTCAGCCCAGCGGGCGAACTGACCGCGTTCCGCCCGACCGCGCTGTGGTCAGGCCTCGACCTCGTCGAAGCAGCACTCCACAGTGGACGGAAACACGAAGCCGAACGGCACGCCCAAGCGATGGTCGCGACATCGTCACGCACAAAGCTTCTCGCCACGGCAGCACGCGCACTGGTCGGAGACGAGGCTTTGTTCGAGGAAGCGTTGTCAGGCAAGGATCTGGAGCTTTGGCCGTTCGACGTCGCACGCGTCCGGCTCCTCTACGGCGAACGTCTGCGCAGGCTCAGAGACACCGGAGGAGCGCGAGACCAGCTCACGCTCGCCCACGACGCTTTCACCGCATTGGGCGCCATCCCGTGGCGTGACCGCGCCGCTGCTGAGCTGCGTGCCACGGGACTGACGCGGAGCACGAACGAGTCCGAGCTGACCCCGCAGGAACGCGAGATCGCCGAGCTCGCGAGCCGCGGCCTGACCAACAAGCAGATCGGGCAGCAGCTGTTCCTGTCGCACCGGACCGTCGGCGACCACCTCTACAAGATCTTCCCGAAGCTCGGCATCACGTCCCGCGCAGCCTTGAGAGACGCGCTGACCGTCTACGACCAGCGGCCAGTCATCTGACGGATGCTGTCCCGCCAGGTGGGCGACAAGCTGAGGGGTATGACCGTGAACTGGCCCCCTGGCTGGGGCCCGGACAGCTGTGACAGCTTCGTCAGCCACGAACGCCTCGTCGCAGCACCGGAAAGCGCGGTCTTCGCGCTCCTGACCGCCGTCGAGGACTGGCCGAAGTGGCAGCGCGGGATCGACTCCGTCGAGCTCACGAGCAGCGGGTTCGTGGTCACGACGGCGCTGCACACGTTCGACGGCATCGTCGGCGAGCTCGTGCGGCCCAGCCGGTTCGGCTGGGCCGCGGTGGGTGAGGGACTGAGCTTCTACCAGTCGTGGCTGCTGGAGCCAGAGCCCGGCGGCACGCGCGTGGTCTTCCAGGAAGCGTCGCGTGGTCCGTCGGCGGCGATGCGGGCCACCGGACGGACCGCGCAGACACGCGAGTGGCTGGACAACCTCCTGCCGGTCAGGCCCGGGCCGCGCGCAGGATGAGATCGGCGACCGCGCCCGGCTGCGACGCGAACACCGCGTGCGAGGCGCCTTCGATCGTGACGGTCTCGGCGCCGGCCCGCTCCGCCATGAACTTCACCGCGGCCTGGGGAATGTTCTTGTCCGCACCGGCGATCACGAAGTAGCTGGGCAGCCCGCGCCACGCCTGCGCTCCCTCGGCGTTCTCGTTCAACGCCGCGATGGTGATCGGCCGCTGTGTGACGGCCATCCGCCGGGCCGTGTCCACGGGCACGTCAGCGGCGAACTGGCCGTGGTAGAGCTCCTGTGCGACGTACGCGTCCTCGTTGCCGTCGGGCAGCGGAACCGTGCGGAGCGTCTCGCCGAGCGTGCTGCCGGGGAACTTGCCGGACAGGCTCGCGCCGCTCTCCCCGGCCTCCGGGGCGAACGCGGCGACGAACACCAGCGCGGTCACGTTGTCCGCGCCCGCACCCGCCTTGCTGATCACCATGCCGCCGTAGGAATGCCCGACCAGCACGACCGGGCCCTCGATCGAGTCGACGAGCGCCCGTACCTGTGCCGCGTCAAAAGCCACTGACCGCAACGGGTTCGCGGCCGCGACGACCGTGTGCCCCTCTGCCTGCAGACGGTCGGTGACCGGACCCCAGCCGCCGGAGTCCGCGAAAGCACCGTGCACCAGAACGATGGTTGTTTTCATGGCTCCCATCGTGGTCCGGACGGTGACCGGCGAGCGTCCGTCAGATGACTGTCCTCAGCGCGACGGTCATTTGACAGACGTTCTGCCGGTGCCCGGCTCAGCAGCATGGTCGACGTCGAGTCGAGTGCACTGTCCACGGAGGACGTTCATGACCACCACCCTCATCCGCGACGCTCCGGTTTCGGCGGCGAGGATCCCGTTGACCACGTTCGCGATCGGCTTCGGCCTGTCCGGGCTCGCCGGCGCGTGGACGGCGGCTAGCCCCGCGCTGGGCCTGCCGCACGTGGTGTCCCAGGCATTTTGGGCGGTGGCGGCGATCGCGTGGGTCTGGCTGCTCGTCGCGCACGTCGCCCGTGGCATGCGGAGCGGGGAACCGTTGCTCGCACAACTCAGGCATCCGGTGCAGGGACCGGTCGCGTCACTGGCCCCGGTCACCGCGATGATGCTTGCCGCGCAACTGTTCTCGTACTCGCCTCTGGCCGGTTGGGTGCTGTACCTGGCCGCTCTGGCGGCCTCGGCGGTGCTCGCGGCGTTCGTCTTCGGGTTCTGGTTCGAGGGACGGCTGGAGCTCGCGGCCATGCATCCCGGCTACCTGCTGCCGACCGTCGCGCCGGGGTTCATCGGTGCCGACGTGGCGATGAAGCTGGGCAGCAGCGGGCTCGCGTGGGCGTTGTTCGGCGTCGGGACGTTCTTCGGCGTCGCCATGACCGCGGTTGTCGTGCTGCGCCTGACGTTCTACGGCGCGCTGCCGGACGCGTTGGCGCCCACCATGATGATCCTCCTGGCGCCACCTGCCGTCGCCGGTATCTCGTGGTTCACGTTGAACGGGCACGAGATCGATCCCGTCGCGCAGGCCATGGCCGGGCTCGGTGTTGTCCTGCTGCTGATGCAGGCCGGACTGCTGCCGCGGTATTTGCGACTGCCGTTCTCGCTGGGATTTTGGTCGTTCACCTTCCCGCTGGCCGCCGCAGTCGTGCTGACCGAGCAGTGGCTGCAGATCACGCAGCCCGCCGGGTGGCACGTGCTGACGGGCGTTCTCGTGGCCGCGCTGACGGTCTTCATCGGCGGCGTGGGTGTTAGGTCACTCCGATGGAATTAGTCACGGTCGTCGTGATGATCCACGGCGGGTGGTGGGCCGCGAGGTGGGACGACACCCGGCCCGGCCGCTCATCGCCGATCTCGTCGCGGAGGGGTACGCGGCGACGCGGAGCTGGTCGAATCACCTGGCGCAGACCATTTCCACGTGATCGAACCGGACGGTCACGCCTGGTCGGTCACGCGGAAGTGGTTGCAGGACAAGCTCTCCTAGACGCAGCGGTAGCTGGATGCGACCTTCGGGTCGCCACCGCGGTACCGGGAAACCTGCGGCAGCGGGCACAGGTCGCGCGTGCCGTCGGCGGACGCCCCGGCCAGCACGGACGGGGCCTTGCCGTGCTCGACCCAGTCGACCAGCGCGCCGAGCGGGTTGACCGGAGCGGCACCGTTGCCACCAAAGCAGTGGTCGACGCCCGGAGCGAGGAACAGGCGGTAGAAGTCGTTCACGTACCCCATCCGGCGCTCAACGTCCGCGCGGTATTTCAGCGTGCCGCCGGGCGGGATCAGCTGGTCGTTGGTGCCGATGAACGTGATCAGCTTGCCGCCGGTGCGCCGGAACGCCGTGAGATCGGGGTCCGAGGTGCCGATGACGGAGTCGAACTCGCGCACCGACTGCCGGAACAGGTCCCGGTACTGCTGGTAGGTGAGCTTGGAGGTGTCGAAACCGGGCTGCTTCACCAGGAAGCTCGCGACCCAGGCGGACGCGACCGGGAAACCGGGGCCGCCGGGGAAACCGGGAATCGTGCCCGCGAGCCAGGTCGGATCGGCGCCCTTCGGCAGACCTGACCACAACGACCGGCCGCGCTCGTCCGTCGGGCCGTTCCAGATCTTGCGCATCACGTCGGCGTCGGCGGAAGTCACCGTGACTTCCTTGCCATCACAGACAACGACCTTCCCCACGAGCCGCCGCGGGTCGTAGCCGCACCGGTCTGGCCGGTCGACGATCTGGTTCCGCACACCGTCCGCGGCGTCGCAGGCCTCGACGGCGGCCTTGCGGAACTCGTTGAGCACGCAGTTGCCGATGATGTGCCCGTCCTGGTTCTGCACGATCTGCGGCCACAACGTAGCCACGGCGAACTGGGCCCAGTTCACGGCCGGGGCGTTGGCGAGCACACCGTCGTAGTCGTCCGGGAAGTTCTGCGCCTCGGAGTACCCCTGCCGCCCGCCGGTCGAGCAGCCGTTCCAGTAGGAGTAGGAGATTCCGCGTCCGTAGTGCTTGCGGACCACGTCCTTGGCGATCAGGGACGACTCGTGCACCGAGCGGGTCGCGAAGTTGGTCAGCAGGGTCTTGTCGAGCTGTCCGTCCTTCACCGCCCAGCTGGTGTCGAGCCCGGTCAGCACACCCGCGTCGGTGGTGACCGCGGTGTAGCCGTCCTTCACGGCCTGCACGAACGGCGCGCCGGTGTCACCGGCGGCGTACGCGCTGCCGCCGACGCCTTGCAGACGCCCGGACCAGCCGGTCTCTGGGAGCGCCACGAAGGTCTTCGCGTGGTCGGAACCGTGCGTCACGGTGATGGTCAACTGGCAGTACGCGGGCACGTCGCCATCAGCGGAGTGGCGCACGGCGTCCACGGACTCGATCCGAGCGCCGGCCGGGGCGGTGACCGCGACCGCCGCACACGAGGTGCTGCTCGCCGACGCGGGCGCGAGTGGCGCCAGGCCGGTCAGGAGCAGGGTTGTAGCCAACAGCTTTGTCAGTCTCACATCGCGCGACGCTAAGCAACGCAGTTGATCCCTCGCGCCCGTCAGATGACGCTGTGTCCGTACGTCATGGCCGGTTCACCGGACCGGGTGACGGGCTGAGAAACTTCCCGCCATGCGCGAGGTGGGCAACAGACGCTACCGGCTGGTCCGTGAGCTGGGGCGGGGCGGCATGGGGGCCGTGTGGCTCGGCCAGGACACGGTGCTCGGCCGGGACGTCGCGGTCAAGGAACTCCTGCTGCCGGGCAACGTGCCCGCTGAGGAGCGGATCGTCTACCAGGAACGGGTGCTGCGCGAGGCCAGGATCGCGAGCCAGCTGCAGGACCCCGCCGTCGTCACCGTCTACGACCTGATCAAGGAGGACGACCAGACGTTCATCGTGATGGAGCTGATCAAGGCTCCCACGCTGGAAGAGCTGGTGGACCGCGACGGCCCGCTCGACGTGAAGTCCGCCGCCACGCTCGCGATGCAGCTGCTCAACGCGCTGGAGGCCGCGCACGAGTCCGGCGTCGTGCACCGGGACGTCAAGCCCGGCAACGTGATGGTGCCGGGCAAGGGCACCGCGAAGCTCACGGACTTCGGCATCGCCCAGTCCATCGACGACCCCCGGCTGACCGCGACCGGCACGCTGATCGGCTCGCCCGCGTACATGTCCCCGGAACGCCTCGCGGGCGGTGAGGCGATGCCCGCGTGGGACCTGTGGGCGTTGGGCGCCACGCTTTTCTACGCCACTGAAGGAAAGGGCGCGTTCGACCGGCCCACCACCTCGGCGACGATCCTCGCGGTGATGAGCGAACGGCCGCAGCCTCGCGTGACCGGGCCGCTGGGCGAGCTGATCACCGGTCTGCTGGAGCCGGATCCGGAACGCCGGCTGACCGCGGCGGCCGCGCACCGGTTGATCGAACGGGCACTGCACTCCACCGGGAGCGAGCTGACCCAGCAGCTGAAACCCGTGGTACCGGTGCCTTCGGTGCCTTCTGGGCCGATGACCGTGAACTCGATGGTCATGGCCCCACCGGTGATCCTCCCTCCGGTTCCGCGCAAACGACGCCCGATCGGCCTGATCCTCTCTGCGACGCTGACCCCGCTGTTCCTGGTGGGCGCGCTGGTCCTGTTGTACTTCACCGTGTTCAAGCCGATGTTCGACGACATCGGCCTGACCGGTCCGGAGAGCTCACCCGCGATGCAGCCGGTGCTCACCCTCGGACCGGGCGGCGACCTCCCGTACGACGGGCTGAGGGCGTTCCAGAAGGACTGCCTGACCTGGACACCGGCCAAAGGCGCGCGGGAGATCAAGTCCGAGGACCAGGTCGGCTGCTACCTGGGCCACGAGACCGAGGTGCTGGACACGTTCCCCGCCAACTTCGACACCGAGAAGGACGTGCCGTACCCCGGCACCGCGGAGCTGACGAAGATCGGCGGAACCGGGTGCACGCGCACGTTCCTGTCGTCGAAGGCCACCGGTCAGGACAAGGAGAAGACCCTCAGGTATTGGGTGGTCATCCCGACCGAGGAGGCGTGGAAGGTGAGGACCGAGAACGGCTACCGCCGCTCGAGCCGCATCGTCCACTGCTTCGTGGGCAAGGCGGACGGCACCGCTCTGGTCGAACCTCTCATGCAGAGCTGAGTGTGACGTGTGCCATGAACGGCGCTTTCGTCCACCTCAGGTGCACAAAAGCGCCGTTCATGGCGGTAGCCAGAGTGCGGGTGTTCATACCAGCGAAGACAGCGCAGCGACCGGATCTGTGACTTCCGGTCACATCCGCACACGATCTCGTGTCTTGTAGGTGAGGAACCCACGAGAGGACGGTCGCATGTCATATCCGGAGAAGGTCTACTTCGGCGACGACGGCGAGATCAGCGCGAACTTCCGCCCGGCGGACACGCGGCCCGAGCTCGGCGAACCCGGCAACGGCATCCACTACCTGGCCACCACCCAGGTCACCAAAGGCGAGTTCGGGCTGTACCGCGTCATGATGAAACCCAAGGCGGGCGGGCCGAGCACGCACTTCCACCGCACGATCTCGGAGTCGTTCTACATCCTGAGCGGCACCGTACGGCTCTACAACGGCGACAAGTGGATCGACGCCGAACAGGGAGACTTCCTGCACGTGCCGCAGGGCG
>JAVXWK010000170.1:0-5552 GCA_032230575.1 Pseudonocardiales bacterium
TTCACCGCCACCACGACCGTGCCCGCGCCTGCCACGACCGCTCCGAGCAACGCCAAACCGCTCTGCACCAACGTTCCTCGCCGCGCCGCGTTCAATCGCGCGCCTGACACCGTCTCCAGCGAGGAGACCATCCTGCTGTGCAGCAACTCGCCGAGCCCGAACAGCCGGATCTCCTTGGCCGCCCGCACATCCGTCAGCAACGCCCGGTAGAACAGCCGTCGCCGATCAGTCGCCACCCACGCTTCTTCGGTGTCAGCCTCACGCCGCGCGGTCGCCAGCCGGGCGAACACCGCCGTCACCACGGACGCGAGCAGCAGCAACGTCATCGGCGGCCACACCACCAGCAGTGCCCCGGTGAAGCTCGCCAGCAGCACGACCGAACGCACGACTTCCTGCGTGAACTGGGAAATCGTGCCCGGAGCCTCCTGCGCCGCCTGCTCGGCGAGCCGCAAGCGGTCGTGGAACGCGGGATCCTCGATCTGGCGCAACCCGGGCAACGTCGCGATCCGCTGGAACAACCGGCTCTCCACAGTCACCGCGACCCGCTGCTGCACCACCTCGCCGAGATGCCCGCCGACGTAGAGAAGTGCGATCGCCAGGCCGCCGACGAGCGCCGAGGAAACCGCCAGGAACGCCGCCCGGCCAGGCGAAGCGGTTCCCGACGTCAACGAGTCGACCAGCAGCATCGTCAGCCACGCACCACAGGCCGGTGCCGCACCAGCGAAGACCGTGAGCACCAGCGTCACACCGGCCACCAGCGGCGTGGCGCGGAAGGGCAACGCCAGCGCCGCCAGAGCGTTCCGGATCATGCCACCGGCGTCGGGACGTCGGCGAAGTCGCTCAGCCTGATACCGGACGCGGTCACCACCCCGCCGTGCGTGTAGATCAAGGTCGGGAACGCCATGACGTCGAACGCCGACAGGACAGGATCGTCGGTGCCGATCACCACGACCCGACCCAGCCCGCTGACCTTCTCCACGAGACGAGCAGTGGCCTCAGGATCAGTCACGTCCCCATCCACAATGGACACGAACCTGGCAACAGGCGGATCAGCCAGCAACGCGTCGGTCAGCGACCGGCAGGGCCCGCACCCGACCGAGAAGAACCCGACCTGCACCGGCCCGTCGAGATCGGCCTCGGTGAACAGCGCCCCGTCGGTGTCGGCAACCGAGAACGCCGGGATCACCTTGCCGGGCCGCGGCAGGTTCTGGTCGCGGACCGGCCCGGACCGCTCCTGCAGCTCCCGAACCCGCGCCACCAGTCCGTACGTGAACAGCACGTGCACCACGACCACAACCGCCAGCAGCACCACGGCAATCGTGAGCAGGGTCAACGGTTCCTCCCAGGAAGCGGGTGGCGTCACGAAGGCGCCGACAAGACCAACACCGATCAGCGCCACGTTGCGCACAACGTGCTTCAGTCCGAGCACATCCCCGCCCGCACCGAAACACTTGCAGCGCACGGCTTTCCGCCCATGCAATGCAAGAGCGATCCCGCCGCAGAACACCGCGAGCAACGACACGGCCACCGCGTACCCGAGCCCCGTCCCAGGAACCGCGAGCAGCACAACGGCAACGGCCTCACCGCCGAGGACCGCGAAAGCCACCGCCCGCGCGGGCAACCACGGCACAAGAGCGGCGATAGACGATCGAAACTCCGCAAACCCTTGCCGCGTACGAACCTTCCCCAGCACCGCCGTCAGGAACACACCGGCGAGCAACACACGAGCGAACAGGTCGAGCACGTCCCGCCTCCCCAGTGGCGAGGTGCCGGCTAGGAAACGCCTCGCCGGCACCTCAGCTCAGTCAGCGGCAGCTGCTGCTCACCGACGAGCAGATGCCGTTGCAGTTGAAGCGGTACCCCTTCTTGCAACACTGCCCGTGCTCGGGCACGCAGGCGCCGGCATCGACCTTCGGCAGCACCAGTCCGACGAGCTTCTCCCCGGCCAGCTGCGCGAATCGCTTCACGACCAGCTCCTCCCAGTTGATCAACAGAACGCCCCCCACGCTGTCCTGCCACCCAGGAAACCGGAAGAAGAGTCGGACGCTCTCGGACGCCCTCGGACGCGCGGCTGCCCCAACCGGCGCACCGTCGTGAGGCCTGCCGGGTCAACGCGTGACGGCATTCACGATCCGCAGCGCACGTGCTGGTGCAGGCCCCACCGCGGAGAACTACCTGTGTCAACCTCCTTTACTCACCCCACCGGGGCGAGCACCCGCCCCTCTCGCAGCTCCAACTCCTCGCCGCTCCACCGCTCCCTCAGCAACCGGTCGTGCGAAACCACCACCACAGCCCCGGGATAGGCAGCGAGCGCGGCCTCCAGTTCCTCCACGAGTGCGAGCGACAGGTGGTTCGTCGGCTCGTCGAGCAGCAGCACGTCCGACTCCTGGTCCAGCAGCCGGGCGAGCGCCAGCCGGCGCCGTTGCCCGACCGACAGCGCCCCCACCGGCGTGCCGAAGTCGTCCGACCGGAACAGGCCCAGCGACGCCAGCTTCTCCGCGTGGTCCTCCGGCACACCGGGCTTGCCGGCAGCGAACGCGGCGAGCACGGTCCGCCGAGGAGACCGCACCACGGTCTCCTGCGGCAGATACCCCGCAACACCGTGCCGCACAAGGGTTCCACGCTCCGGCACCAGCACTCCCGACAGCAGGTCGAGCAACGTCGACTTGCCGGCGCCGTTGGGCCCGGTCACCAGCAACCGCTGCCCCGCCCCGACGACCAGCGAGTCCACCCGCAGTCGTTGATCAACGTGTGCCTCCCGGAGTTCGAGGACCGCGCCCTCCCGCACCGTCGCGTGCGGAGGCGCGTTGAGGTGCAACGGATCCGGTGGCCGAGGCACGGCGTCGGCCCGCAACCGCTCCAACCTCTCGGAAGCACTGCGCACCCGAGTCGAGATCGAAGCCTGAACGCGCCGCCCGTCCCCGTTGTACTTGCACTTGTTGTGATCCTTGATCGCTCGCCCCGGCGCCACGTTGTAAGCAGTCGTCCCGCGCCACTCCGTCCAGTGCGCGACGTCGGAAACCCACTCCGCGTACGCCTGCTCCCACCGCTGCCGAGCCGCCCGCTTCTCCGCCAGGTAGCCGGCGTAACCGTTGCCGTAGCGGGAAAGGGACTGGCGATCACCGTCGACCTCGACGATCGCACTGGCAACGCGTTCCAGCAGCAGCCGGTCATGCGTCACCACCACGAGCGTTCCCCGATGCGCCCGCAACCGGTCCTCGAGCCAGCTCAACGCCTGCTGGTCGAGGTGGTTGGTGGGCTCGTCGAGCAGCAGCAACTCCGGCTCGGCGGACAGCACACCGGCCAACGCCAGCCGAGCCCGCTGCCCGCCGGACAACGTGCCCAACCGACGCCCCAGGTCGATGTCGCCGATGCCCAGAGCAGACATGGCGGCCTGAACCCGGGCATCCGCCGAGTACCCGTCCCGCAGCTCGAACGCGGTGAGCAACGAGCCGTAGTGAGCAAGCTCAGCCGAAGTAGCGTCACCGAGCCCGACCGCCGCGGCCGCGATCTGCTGCTCCAGCAACCGAATCTCGACCAGAGCGGCATCGATCGCGTCACCGACGGAAGCGGAGTCCGGCAACCCGAGCACCTGTCCGAGGTGCCCGACCCCACCCTCCGCCACCACGGTGACCGAGCCGTCGTCCGGCGTCTCCTGCCCGGCGATCAGCCGTAGCAAAGTCGACTTGCCGGACCCGTTCTCTCCTACTACGCCTAGCTTTTCGCCCGGCCTCACCGTCAACGAGACGGCGTCGAGCACGCGGCGGTGAGCAAAGGACTTGCTGACCGACCGAAGAGTGAGCTGACCTGACATGGTGCCTCCGTTTCAGGCGTCGCGAGGTGTCCACTTCGGACAGACCAAGACCGGCCGGCAGCAGCTACGCGCGGCGGTCCGCGTCCCACAGCTTTGGGACTTCACCAGATTCTGGGCATGCAAAAAGGAGTGTTCGACAAGAGGAACCCACTCGCCGAAGGAAGATCGGAAACGAAGAACACGCCGGGCACTCAGCGCTGGAAGAAGCGCGGGCCGCAGTCGCGTGTCGGTGAGGGTGTCAGTAGATCACGAGCAAGATGTTGCCACGGCCAATGACGAACCGTCAACAGGCCGGAGAGTGCTTCACGCCAACGGGAACTGCCCGGCCTGGGTGAAAACCCAGGCCGGGCAGCACTTTCCGCCGAATCAGACGCAGCGGTAGATCGCCGCGTCCCAGCCACGATGGCCGTACGCGACACCGGAGTCGGTGAAGCCCTCGACGAAACCGTCTTCGAGATCCTGCGGCCCGTCCTCGTTCCAGATCGCCCAGCTCGGCCGTTGAGGGCCCTCGTGCAGCCCGGCGACCAGACCGGTCGCGCTCACGGCGTAGACCGACTGCGCGTTGCCGTGGATGACACGGGTGACCTTGCCGTCGAGGTTCCACTCGATGATGTCGCCGCCCCGCGCGGCACCGACCACGTGACTGCCCGCGAAGGCCCGCGGGTGTGCGCCCCTGATGTCCTTGATCCGCACGGTCGTGCCGTCCGGAGACCAGATCTGGCCCTTGTTCGTGACGACGCGCCCGGCTTCGTCCAGCCCGACGGGCTGCCCCGGCCCGATCACCAGCGGCTGCGTCGATCCGGCCGGCCAGACCACGGCCACGCCGTCGCGACCGTCGTAGAGCCAGCCGGCGACATCGCCACGCTCGTTGATGTAGTTCGCCACGCCGTTGTGGTCCGGCGCCTGCAACCACTCGTAGGTGCCGTCCTGGACGTGGTAGCGGTACGACGCGGACATGCCGTTGTTGTTGTCGTAGGTGTAGCCGGCGACGACACCGGAGTTGTTCACGTCCGACGGCGAGTTGTCGACGCCAGGGCCGGAGAGCACCTCTGCCATGAACGACGGGGTGGTACCGAGCCAGAGGAGGCCGTTCAACATGTCGTAGTTGATGTTGGTGGCATCACCGATGGTGATCGAGCCGTCCGGGGACATCCCGGTGACGCGCTCGTGGCGGACGTTCGGGTGGGTGGGCAGTCCGGAGAAGGTCCAGACGCACCCGGCGGCCTGGGCCGCCGGTACGGGCAGTGCGGCCAGTACGAGGGCAGCCGCCACCGCAGCAGGGAAACGCATCGGTGCTCCTAGTGAGTGGATCATGTACGCCCACTAGTCGTCCGCCAGGACCGAACGTTAGCGAAGATTTCTCATATATTTGCGATGCATCCCCGGACCGGTCTCGTTCGTCCCCAAAAGATAGTGTGCGACACCAGGACCACGACCGGGAAACATGCTCGACAACTGATCGAATTCGACTGCGTTAGCGCAAAACGATTAACAGCGCAGACGCCATTCATTCGAATCCAAGCGACCCTGCATAGCACATGTACGGCGGCCAATGCAATTCAGCACTGGATGCCACCATTCACACTCCCGGAATGCCGGACTCATCAGTGAATACGCACTTCGTCAATAGGCCGTGCAGTGCAATTCTCATCACAGCACAGAGTGCCGCACGCAACCCCTCTGGCTCTTGACCAGGCCATGTGGGCGGTTGAGAGAATTCACCTCGCGATTCCACCCC
>JAVXWK010000189.1:0-4041 GCA_032230575.1 Pseudonocardiales bacterium
CGCTTGTACTCGGCCTTGTCGACCATCCGCAGCACCTTGTCGACCAGCTCGGAGGCGAACCCGGCCGCGATCAGGTCGTCGTACCCGCGGTCACCGTCGACGTACTGGGTGAGCAGCGAGTCCAGCAGGTCGTAGTCCGGCAGCGAGTCGCTGTCGACCTGGCCGGGCCGCAGCTCGGCCGACGGCGGCTTGGTGATCGAGTTCTCCGGGATGGGCGGCACCTCGCCGCGCTTCTCCGCCTCGTCGTTGCGCCACCGCGCCAGACCGAAGACCAGGGTCTTGAAGACGTCCTTGATCGGCGCGTAGCCGCCGACCGCGTCGCCGTAGATCGTCGAGTAGCCGACAGCGAGCTCGGACTTGTTGCCGGTCGCCAGCACCAGGTGCCCGTGCTGGTTCGACAACCCCATCAGCAGCATGCCGCGGCACCGGGCCTGGATGTTCTCCTCGGCCAGACCGGTCAGCTTCAGCTGGTCGACGTACACGGACACCATCTCGCCGATCGGCTCGGTGCTGAAGTGCAGGCCGGTGCGCTGAGCCAGATCGGACGCGTCCGACTTGGAGTGCTCGGACGAGTACGACGACGGCATCGACACGCAGTAGACGGAGTCGGCACCGAGAGCGTCCACGGCCAGTGCGGCCACAACGGCTGAGTCGATGCCACCGGACAGACCGAGCACAACGGACCGGAAGCCGTTCTTGTGCACGTAGTCACGCAGACCCGTGACGAGCGCGTGCCACACCTCTGCCTCATCGGACAACGGCTCGAACACGCGCGGCGCGGGCAACGGCTCGTACGCAGGTACCGCGTCCGACACGAACACACGGCGCACGTAGAAGTCGCCGACCTGCCCCTGCTCGTACTCCGAACCCTCGGGCAGATCGAAGTCCACGAGCATGAGGTGCTCGACGAACTGCGGCGAGCGCCCGATCAGCTGACCGTCCGCGCCGACCACCAGCGAGTCGCCGTCGAACACCAGCTCGTCCTGCCCGCCCACGAGGTTGCAGTAGGCGAGCGGCGCCCCGGCCTCGGCGGCGCGGCGCACCACGAGCGGCAGCCGCTGGTCGTCCTTGTTGCGCTCGTACGGCGAGGCGTTCGGCGAGATCACCAGGTCCACACCGGCGTCACCCAGCGCGGTGATCGGCCCGCCGTCCTGCCACAGGTCCTCGCAGATCACCATGCCGACCTCGGCACCGTTGATCCGCAGGATGTCCAAGGACGACCCGGGCTTGAAGTACCGCCGCTCGTCGAACACGCCGTAGTTGGGCAGGTGGTGCTTGCTCTGCCGCGCCACGACACGCCCGCCGTGCAGCACGCCCACGGCGTTGCGCGGCCCGACGGAGTCGTGCTCCAGGTATCCGACGACCGCGGCGACGTCACCGAGCCCGGCAGCGTCCAAAGACGAGGCCAGAGCCTCCAGGGCCTCGGCGGAGGCGCGGGCGAACGACGTGCGGATCGCCAGGTCCTCGACGGGGTAGCCGGTCAGCACCATCTCAGGGAACACCACGAGGTGTGCGCCGCCCTCACGAGCCTTGCGCGTCCACTCCACGACCAACGACGCGTTCCCGGAAAGATCGCCAACAGTGGCGTTGACCTGGGCGAGCGCGATGCGAAGCTGCGGCATGCCCTCATCATCTCCCATACCATCGGGCTGTGGTCCGTCTCTTGAGCGTGTTGCTCGTCATTCCCCTTCTGGCATCCTGCACGTCGATCATCGAGGGGGATGCCAAGCCGGGCGTGACCCTTGAGAAACCCGGTCCTGCCGGGACTGTCCCCGCAGGTCTGGAGAAGTTCTACGGCCAGCAGCTCGCGTGGCAGGACTGCTCGCCGTTCGCCACGACCGGGTCCAGCAGGCAGGCGTACGGCAGCAAGCGCGACGTCGAGTGCACCCGGCTGACCGTCCCGCTCGACTACTCCAAACCGGACGGCGACACGATCACCATCGGCGTCCTGCGCTACAAGGCCACCGGGCAGAAGATCGGCTCGTTGCTGATCAACCCCGGCGGGCCAGGAGCGTCCGGCATGGCGTCGGCCGCGGGCATGATCCCGGACTACCGCAAGACCGATCTCGCCAAGCGTTTCGACCTGATCGGGTTCGACCCGCGGGGCATCGGAGCGAGCGAGCCGGAGGTGAAGTGCCTCACCGGTCCGGAGCGCGATGCCGAGCGTTTGGACCTGGACGTTGATACGAGCGCGCAGGGAATCGCCCAAACGGAGCAAGAGAACAAGGCATATGCCGAGAAGTGTGCCGCCGGAACAAAATTCGGGGCATCAATGCTCGCCAACTTGGGCACGCGGGACGTAGTTAAGGACATGGATGTCCTCCGCTCTGCGCTCGGCGACGCGAAGCTGAGCTATGTCGGGTACTCGTACGGCACCCGCATAGGCACCGAGTACGCCGAGACCTTCCCCCAGAACGTGCGCGCGCTCATCCTCGACGGCGCGGTCGACCCCACCCAGGACCAGCTCGCGTCGCTGGTCGCTCAGGCCGCCGGCTTCCAGAAGGCGTTCGACGAGTTCGTGAAGTGGTGCCGCGAGAAGGGCGACTGCCCCCTTGCCGGCGACGCCAACGCGAGCTTCCGCCAGCTCACGACACCGTTGATCCAGAAGCCGGTGAACGTCGGCGACCGCAAGCTCTCCTACAACGACGCGATCACCGCCGCGATCCAGGCGATGTACTCGGAGCAGCTCTGGCCGGTCCTGCTGAAGGGCCTCAACGAGCTGAAGAACGGTCGCGGCACCGTGCTGCTGAATCTCGCCGACGCCTACTTCGACCGCGATGACCAGGGCAACTACTCGACCATCACGGACGCGTTCAACGCCGTGCACTGCGTCGACGACCCACGGTTGACGGACAAGAACGCGCTGTTGGAGACCGCGAAGAAGTACAAGGAGGCAGCGCCGTTCCTCGACGACGGCAACCCGCCAGGCGCGGCACTCGACTCGTGCGCGTTCTGGCCGGTCCCCGTCTCGGGCCGCACCGACCCGCCCAAGGCAGACGGCATCCCGCCGCTGCTGGTGATCTCCACGACCGGTGACCCGGCCACCCCGTACCAGGCGGGTGTGAACCTGGCGAAGGCGCTCAACTCGAAGCTGCTCACCTACGAGGGTGTGCAGCACACGGTCTTTCTGCAGGGCGTGCCGTGCGTCGACGAGGCCGGCGTGAAGTACCTGATCGACCAGACATTGCCCGCTGACGGAACCCGGTGCGCCTAATGACGAAGAGGCGATCCCGAGTCACCGCGGCCTTGTTCGCCTTGATCGTCCTGCTCGGCACGTCCACGTCCTACGCGCGCATCGACGGCTCACCCGTCGCAGCGCGCAAGGGCCTGGCCCGCTTCTACGAGCAGGCGTTGTCGTGGGGTGCGTGCCAGCCCTTCGCGACCGACGCGAAGAGCAAGGGCCTGTACGAGCGCGAGGGCATCCAGTGTGCGCGGCTGCAGGTCCCGCTCGACTACGAGAAACCTGACGCGGGGACCATCACCGTCGGCCTGTTACGCCGGCCCGCCGCCGAACCAGGGCGACGGGTCGGTTCTCTGGTGCTGAACCCCGGCGGTCCGGGTGGCTCGGGCATGTCGCACGTCGCGAACATGCAGCCGAACAACCCGGTCGGCAAGCGGTTCGACGTCGTGGGCTTCGACCCGCGTGGGGTCGGTGCGAGCCTGCCTCGCGTGCAGTGCCTGACCGATCCGGAAAGGGACGCGCAACGGCTGCGGCCCAAGGGGGAGAGCGCGAGCCAGACCGAACAGGAGAACAAGTACTTCGTCGACAGGTGCGCCGAACGCAGTGGCCTCGACCTGTTGAAGAACGTCGGCACCAGGGACGTCGCGCGTGACGTCGACGTGCTGCGCGGGGCGTTGGGCGAGAAGAAGCTGACGTACCTCGGTTACTCCTACGGCACGCGCATCGGCACGTTGTACGCCGAGATGTATCCGAAGAACGTGCGCGCGATGGTGCTCGACGGCGCGGTGGCGGTCGACGGCGACACGGTGGACGCGGCGGCACGGCAGGCGCAGGGCTTCGAGCAGGCGTTCCAGCGGTTC
>JAVXWK010000250.1:0-11543 GCA_032230575.1 Pseudonocardiales bacterium
ACACCTGCAGCTCGCGGCTGACGGCGGGCAGGACTCCGGTGACGATGTAGCCGCTCGTGCCGACCGCGAAAGCGCCGGCCGCGAGCAGGTGGATGCGAGACACAGTTGACCCCTTCGACGGCTAGTACGAGAGTCACCGTACTACGAAACTCGTCGAACTACGATGAATCTCGTACTATGGACACCATGAGTGACGAGCTGGTGCATCCCGGGCGCGACGAGATCCGCATCGAGGCGGTGCTGCACGCGCTCGCCGACCCGGTGCGGTTGCACCTGGTCAGGGAGATGGACCGGATCGGGGTCGGGGTTGCGTGCGGCGCGATCGAGCTGCCCGTGACCAAGTCCACGCGCACCCATCACCTGCGGACGTTGCGCGAGGCCGGGGTGATCTGGATGCGGAAAGAAGGCACGTCGCGCATCGGGACGGTTCGGCGGGACGACCTCGACGCGCGGTATCCGGGGCTGCTGACCGCGATCTTGTCCGCCGAGAACTGAAGGTCACCCCGAGTTCGTCCGGTGGTGTCCTGCTGATGGCCGGACGTTCTTCGGTAGCGGGTGACATCTGACTCCTCCGCCCGCTGCCGAGGGAGTCAGCCATGTCCGGGGTCGATCGCCGCCAGTTCCTGAAACTCAGTGCCGCCACGACGGCGTTGACCGCGCTGTCCGGGAGCATCGCTCGGGCCGCCGAGATCGCGCCCGCCACGAGGACCGGCACCGTGCGGGACGTCGAGCACGTCGTCGTGCTCATGCAGGAGAACCGGTCGTTCGACCACTACTTCGGCTCGCTGCGGGGCGTGCGCGGGTTCGGCGATCCGCGGCCGGTGACGCTGCCGAGCGGCAAGTCCGTGTGGCACCAGTCCAACGGCGCCACCGACGTGCTGCCGTTCCACCCGGCGGCCGACGACATGGGCATGCGGTTCCTGCAGGACCTCGACCACGACTGGAACGGCGGCCACCTCGCGTTCAACGGTGGCAAGTACGACAAGTGGGTGCCCGCGAAGACCGCGACCACCATGGCGTACCTGAACCGGCGCGACATCCCGTTCCACTACGCGCTCGCCGACGCGTTCACGATCTGCGACGCGTACCACTGCTCGTTCATCGGGGCGACCGACCCGAACCGCTACTACATGTGGACCGGCTTCACCGGCAACGACGGCACGGGCGGCGGACCTGTGCTGGGCAACGACGAGAAGGGCTACGGCTGGAGCACGTACCCCGAGCGGCTCGAGCAGGCCGGTGTCTCGTGGAAGATCTACCAGGACGCCGGTGACGGGCTGGACGCGAAGGGCGGCTGGGGCTGGACCAACGACGCCTACCGCGGCAACTACGGCGACAACTCGTTGCTGTACTTCGACAACTACCGCAACGCCAAGCCGGGCGACGTGCTGTACGAGAAGGCGCGCACCGGCACGAACATCAAGGCGGGCGGCACGCTGTTCGACGTGCTGGCTTCGGACGTCAGGAACAACCGGCTGCCGCAGGTCTCGTGGATCGCGGCACCCGAGGCCTACACCGAGCACCCGAACTGGCCCGCGAACTACGGCGCCTGGTACATCGCTCAGGTTCTCGACGCGTTGACCTCGAACCCCGCGGTGTGGGCCAAGACCGCGCTGTTCATCACCTACGACGAGAACGACGGCTTCTTCGACCACGTCGTTCCGCCGTACCCGCCGTCGTCCGCGTCGCAGGGACTGTCCAGTGTGGACGTGAAGGCCGAGCTGTACCCCGGTGGCGGCGGCTATGTCGCGGGAACCTACGGGCTGGGGCAGCGGGTGCCGATGCTCGTGGTCTCACCGTGGAGCATTGGCGGTTACACGTGCTCGGAGGTGTTCGACCACACGTCGATCATCCGGTTCCTGGAGACGCGGTTCGGCGTGCACGAGCCGAACATCTCGCCGTGGCGGCGCGCGATCTGCGGTGACCTGACGTCGGCGTTCGACTTCGGGGTCAGGAACACCAAGTCACCCGCGCTGCCCGACACCACCGGTTACGCGCCGCCGGACCGCGACCGGCACCCCGACTACGTGCCGGTGCCGCCGCTGGTCGGCTCGATGCCCGTGCAGGAACGCGGATCGCGCCGGACCAGGCCGCTGCCGTACGCGCCGGCCGTCGACGCCTCGGTGAACGGCGGCAAGATCACGCTCAGCTTCACCGGCGGCGCCGAGGCGGGTGCGCAGTTCTACATCACGGCGCAGAACCGCACCGACGGTCCGTGGACCTACACGACCGCGGCGGGCAAGCAGCTCTCCGACACCTGGAACACGGCTTACTCGCTGGGCGTCTACGACCTGGCAGTCCACGGCCCCAACGGGTTCCTGCGCGAGTTCAAGGGCAGCGCGGCCGCCGCCGAGGTGAGCGCGCGGCACTCGGGCTGCAACCTGGTGCTGCGGTTCACCAACGCGGCCACCAAGGCCCGTCATCTCAAGGCCACGAACTCCTACGGCGGCTCGATCAACGTGACGGTCCAGCCGGGCAGGACCGTCACGCGCGTCATCGAGCTGACGAAGTCCAAGAGGTGGTACGACATCTCGGTTGTGTCCACTGAGGACACCGGCTACCTGCGTCGGTTCGCCGGGCACGTCGAGACCGGGGCGCCCGGCGTCAGTGACCCGGCGATCCGGACACAGTGACCCGGCTGCGCGAGAACCGCAGCTCGCTGTCCACGACGGGCAAGCGGCGCAACAGCTTCACGTCGCTGAAGTAACTCATCGACGTGAGCCACGGCGCCCGCTCGCCCTGTCGTGGCAGCTGGTCCACGACGCGCTGGAGGTACCCAGCCCCGAAGTCCAGGAACGGGCGGGTCGGCGCCTTAGGATCGGCCACCACGGGCCGTGCGGTGTCGTGGCCGTGCGCGTCCATGTGGGCGAGCAGCCGGCAGAAGTGCTCGCACAGCAGGCCGACCTTGAGCGTCCACGACGAGTTCGTGTACCCGATGGCGTAGGCGAAGTTCGGCACTCCGGACAGCATCATCCCCTTGTACGCCAGGGTGTCCGGCAGGTTCACGGCCTCGCCGTCGACCGTCAGGGTCATGCCGCCGAACGCCTGCACGTTGAGTCCGGTCGCGGTGATCACGATGTCGGCCTCGATCGTGCGGCCGGACGCCAGTCGCACCCCGGTCTCGGTGAACGTCGTGATCCGGTCGGTCACCACGGAGGCTTTGCCGCGGCTGATGGCCTTGAACAGGTCGCCGTCCGGGACGACGCAAAGCCTTTGGTCCCAGGGGTTGTACGGCGGGTTGAAGTGCTCGTCGACCGGATAGCCCTCAGGCAGCAGCTTGGCGTTGAACCGCCGGATCAGCCGCCGCGCCGCGTTCGGGAACCGCTGCGAGAACCGCCAGGTCAGTTGCTGCTGCAGGATGTTCTTGCGCCGGGTGATCGCGAACGCGCGCTCCTCGCGGAACACCTTGCGCAGCAGGTTGCGGATCGGATCCTGCGCCGGCAACGGCAGGACGTACGTCGGCGTGCGCTGCAGCATGGTCACGTGACCGGCCGTCGGAGCCATGGCCGGCACGATCGTCACCGCCGTCGCGCCGCTGCCGATCACGAGCACCCGCTTGCCCGCGTAGTCGAGGCCTTCCGGCCAGTGCTGCGGGTGCACGATCTGCCCCTGGAACTGTTCCCTGCCCTCGAAGTGCGGTGTGTAGCCCTCGTCGTAGCGGTAGTAGCCGCCCGCGCAGAACAGCCACGAGCACGTCAGCGTCTCGCGTTCACCGTTCTTCTCGATCTCCACCGTCCAGTGCGCGTCCGCCGACGACCACTCCGCGGCGACCACCTTGGAGTTGAACCGCACGGCCTTGTCGATGCCGTGCTCCTCGGCCGTCTCGTGCAGGTAGGCGAGGATCTTGTCCGCACCGGCGATCGAGTCCTCGTCGCGCCACGGCTTGAACTCGTACCCGAACGTGTGCAGGTCCGAGTCCGACCGGATGCCGGGGTAGCGGAACAGATCCCACGTGCCGCCGATCGCCTCGCGTGCCTCGAGGATCGCGTACTTCTTGCGCGGGTGGTCGCGCTGCAGGTAGTACGCGGCGCCGAGGCCCGAGATCCCGGCACCGACGATGAGGACGTCGAGGTCAGCCATGTACTCATCGTGGCGGGGGTCACACTCTTCGCGATAGCACGAAGTGCACCTGATCTGCCTTGTTGTGGTGCACTGTGCACCATGTCGTGGGAGCGTCCGTCCCGGCGGGTGCGTGAGCTGATCCGGCGCGGTGCCGAGGTCGCACTCGATCCGCCCGCCGAGTGGCTGGCCGAGCTGGACACGGCGACGCTGGCAGGGGAGAACCGCCGCCAGGTCGCCGAGGATCCCGTGCTCGCCGCCGCGTTGAAGCGAACGAACCGCTCGAACCTGCTGGGCTGGGCGTCGGCCAACATCCGCGCGCCGGGGGAACGCGTGCCGGCCGACCTGGGCGAGGCACCGCTGGCGTTCGCGCGTGACCTGATCCGCCGTGGCCTCGACGAGTCGGCACTCGACTCCTACCGCACCGGGCAGGGCGTCGCACTGCGGTTGTGGATGCGGATCGTGTTCTCGCTGACCTCCGATCCCGACGAGCTGCGCGAGCTGACCGACGTGTCGTGCCGGTCGATCTCGGCGTTCGTCGACGACACCGTGGCCGCGATCTCGGTGCAGATGACCCGCGAACGCGAACAGCTCACCCGCGGCACGCACGCCGAACGCCTGGAAACCGTGACCTTGCTCTTGGACGGCGCGCCGATCACCGCGTCCCGCGCGGAGCAACGCCTCGGCTACCGGCTCTCCGGCGCGCACACTGCCGCGATCGTGTGGAGTGACGACGCGTTGGGCGACCTCGACCGCGTGGCAGATGTCCTCGCCACGTCCGCCGGCGATCCTCGTCCGCTGACCGTGCTGGCCAGCGCCGCCACCAGATGGGTGTGGGTGCACGGCTCGCCGGACCTGGACGTGCTCCGCGCCGGCGTCGCGCGTTTCCCGGCCGTGCGCGTCGCGTTGGGGTCGAGCGGCCTGGACGCGGACGGGTTCCGAAGCAGTCATCACGACGCTTTGACGGTCCAGCGGATGCTCGCCCGGCTGGCGTCACCGCAACAGCTCGCGACGCACGAGGAGGTCGAACTGGTCGCGTTGCTCACGACCGACACCGAGCGCGCCGACCGGTTCGTCCGGCGCACCCTCGGCGCTCTCACCAGCGACCCCGAAGCGGTCGAGGCGTTGCGGGCGTTCATCGCGGCTCAGTGCAACGCGACGACGGCGGCCGCTGAGCTCTACGTGCACCGCAACACCCTGCTGCGCCGCTTGGCTCGTGCGGAGAAGCTGCTGCCACGGCCGCTGGAGCACAACTTGGTGCACGTCGGCGTGGCTCTGGAAGTGCATCGGTGGTGACCGGAATTTCCATGCCTTTGCATGCGTTCCGGTGGGTGTGAAGAAGATCGGTTTTCTGTCCTTCGGGCATTGGTCGGACAGCGCGCACTCGCAGACGCGGTCCGCGTCGGACACGCTGCTGCAGTCGATCGACCTGGCCGTAGCCGCCGAGGAGCTGGGCGTGGACGGCGCCTACTTCCGCGTGCACCACTTCGCCCAACAGCTCGCTTCGCCGTTCCCGCTGCTGGCGGCCATCGGTGCGAAGACCTCGCGCATCGAGATCGGTACCGGCGTGATCGACATGCGCTACGAGAACCCGATGTACATGGTCGAGGACGCCGGTTCGGCCGACCTCATCGCGGGCGGCAGGCTGCAGCTCGGCATCTCCCGGGGATCGCCCGAGCAGGTCGTCGACGGCTGGCGTCACTTCGGCTACGGCCCGTCGGAGGGTGAGACCGAGGCCGACATGGCCCGCAAGCACGCCGAGGTCTTCTTGAAGGTGCTGGAGGGCGAGGGTTTCGCCCGCCCGAACCCGCGCCCGATGTTCCCGAACCCGCCGGGGCTGTTGCGGCTTGAGCCTCACTCGCCTGGCTTGCGCGACCGCATCTGGTGGGGCGCCGGTTCGAACGGCACCGCCGCATGGGCCGCTGAGCAGGGCATGAACCTGATGAGCTCGACGCTGAAGTTCGACGAGGGCGGCGCGCCGTTCCACGTCCAGCAGGCCGAGCAGATCCGGGCGTTCCGCAAGGCCTGGACCGAGGCGGGGTGGGAGCGTGAGCCTCGGGTCTCGGTGTCGCGCAGCATCTTCGCGATCACCACTGATTTGGACGACGCGTACTTCGGCGGTGACGGCGAGAGTCGCGACCAGGTCGGCTTCATCGACGGGCCTCAGCAGGCGATCTTCGGGCGTTCGTACGCCGCTTCGCCCGACGTGCTGGTCGAGCAGCTGGCCGGGGACGAGGCGATCGCGGAGGCGGACACGGTGCTGCTGACGGTGCCGAACCAGCTCGGCGTCGACTACAACGTGCATGTCCTGGACAACATCCTCACGCATGTGGCACCGGCTCTCGGCTGGCGCTGACGGTGCTGGGCTGACGACGCCGCCCCGCCGCGTGACGAGACGTTGACGTCGTTCGCCCGGACGGTCAGTCGACGGCCTTGGAAGGGCGGGAAGCAGGTGGACCCCGCCACGGTGCGCGGTGATCAGTCTGTGATCCACAAGAACGGCGACGAGTACCGCCAGGGCACCACGGGGAGGAAGTTCTCCTGACGCGCTGACAGGGGAGGAGTGAGGGCCGCGCCGGTTTCCGGCGCGGCCTTCGCCGTTCAGGCACTCGGTACGGGGTTCGCGCGGGTCCAGTCGTCGACGTGGAAGGGCCACGCGCCTGGCCTGACGGTCGAGGCGTGCGCGAGCACCTCGGCGGGCAGCGGTCCGTCCGTCAGCCCGAGCCGACTGCGGTAGTCCGCGACGAACGCCTGAGCGACCTCGGCGGAGGTCAGCGCGGGCACGTAGTCGGCGAGGCCCGCGATCGAGCTTCGGCGCAGATCGTAGCCGAGCGCGTCCGACACGTCCGCGATCACCGCGCGCACCCGCTCCGAGATCGCGACCTGGACGACGGTGCTGAACAGCGAGCCGGTCGACGTCACGCGCTGGGCCGAGCCCACGACCTTGGTCTCCCCGCCGACGTTGATGCTGTACTCGCCGGGGCAGTACTCGCCGTCCACCTCGCCGACGCGGGCGTCCACGTCACCGAGCGCGCGCAGCACGAGCGCATGGTGCGAGGCGTTGGCCGCGAAGGTCGCGCTGCCCGCGTGTCGGATGCCGGTGGTGCGGTCGAGGTGGTCGATCACGACGGCGCCGCTGTCGTAGGCGACCATCCGTCCGCCCGGCGACCGGACCACCGTCTCGAACCCCGCCGCCTGGGCGATCTCGGTGGCCTTGGTGATGCCCGGTGAGCGGAGGTCCCGGCCGCTGAACGCGACCGTGGGGCTGGTGGGCACGTAGATGTGCACGAGCTCGGACCACGAGGCGTGGGGTGCGCGCAGCAGCAGTGCCGGGATCACCAGATCGGTCACGGCGGAGGCGGTGCCGCCGGACACCAGCAGCCGGTCGAGGTTCTTCACGCCGTGATTCTCGCTTGTAACCACCGCTGTCGACATCTCGTTGCGAAACGCGCACATTCCGCGCGCGGGCCGGGGACATCGCCGCTGCAAGCTCGAACTCGTGGCAGCGATCCGTGGAATCCTCGCAGTGCTCGTCCTCGCGACAACGGCGTGCGCGCCGAAGCCAGACGCGGCACCAGCACCCGCGCCCGGACCCACGAGCACGTCGGAGGTGCGCGTCCAGGGCGACGGCAGCATCCCGGAGAACGGGAGCATCTCGTTGGACGACAACGGGCATGCCGCCATCGCGAACCTCGACCCGGCGTTGCTCAAGGCGATGCGGGACGCCGCGAAGGACGCCAGGGCGCGCGGGGTGGAGCTGCGGGTGACGTCGGGCTGGCGGAGCAAGGAGTACCAGCAGCGGCTGTTCGACGAGGCCGTCACCCGGTACGCCGGCGAGAAGGAGGCGCGGAAGTGGGTCCAGCCGCCTGACAGGTCGAACCACGTCACGGGCAAGGCCATCGACATCGGCCCGACCAACGCCGACGACTGGCTCATCCAGCACGGCGCGGACTACGGGCTGTGCCAGAAGTACGCCAACGAGATGTGGCACTTCGAGCTGCTGACGACGCCCGGCGGCCAGTGCCCGCAGCCGGTCGGCGAGACCGACTGACCGGTTCGCGCCAGTTGGACAGCGAAGAGGGCCTGGCGACATAGCCTGGTGGCGTGTTGATCGGCGTGAACGTCCCGAACTTCGGCCCCGGCACCAGTCCGGCCGTGCTGCGCGACTGGGCGCGCACGGTGGAGGGCCTGGGTTTCGACCTGCTGATGATGTCGGACCACGTGGTGGTGACGCCGGACGTGGCCGAGCAGTACCCCGCGCCGTTCTACGAGCCGTTCACCACGCTGGCGTGGCTCGCCGGGGTGACCGAACGGGTCACCCTCGGCACCACCGTGCTGATCGCGCCGTACAGGCATCCGTTGCTGGTGGCGCGGATGGCGTCGAACCTCAACGACCTCAGCGGCGGTCGGTTCGTCCTCGGCGTCGGGGTCGGGTGGGCGCGCCAGGAGTTCGACAAGCTCGGGGTTCCGTTCGAGCGCCGGGGAAAGCTCACCGACGAGCTGATCACGACGGTGCGCGAGGCGTGGGCGGACGAGGGATATCGGGCCGGGCACATTCCGATCTGGGTGGGCGGGCACAGCGAGGGGGCGTTGCGGCGCGTGGCGCGGCTCGCTGACGCCTGGCACCCGCTGCGGCAGACGCCCGAGGCATGGCAGGAGTCGTTGCGCAGGCTGAAAGCACGAGTCGCCGAGGAGAACCGGTCGCTGCCCCAGCTGGCGCCGCGCATCATCCTGAAGCTCACCGACCAGGCACCGGTGAACCGCAGACTGGGCGAGGGCACGATCGAGCAGGTCGTCGCGGACCTGCGGCAGCTGCAGGCTGACGGTGCCCACGCCGTGGTGCTCGACCCGTTCGAAGGTGATCCGGAGGAGACGCGGCATCCGGAAGTCGCCTGGCACGCCCTCGCCGCGGTGCGGAAGGAGTTCCGGTGAACGAGGCACACCTGCGGCGGGCGATCGAGCTGGCGGCCGAGGCACGCGCGAGCGGCAACCCGCCGTTCGGGTCGCTGCTGGCCGGGCCGGACGGATCCGTGCTCGCCGAGGAGCGCAACTCCTGCCTGACCGACAACGACATCACCGCCCACCCCGAGCTCAAGCTGGCGAGGTGGGCCGCCCAGCACCTCGACGCGGACACCGCCGCCGGCACCACGATGTACACGAGCTGCGAGCCGTGCGGCATGTGCGGGGGAGCGCTGGCTCGGTCGGGGATCGGGCACGTGGTGTTCGCGCTCGCGACCAGCCAGCTCAACGGCCTGAAGACCTCGGGCGGGTTCACCGACGTGCCCACCGACGGACCGCACCTCTACGACGAGGCGAAGGTGCCGGTCGAGGGCTACTACCCCTAGAGCCGCACGAGCATCTTTCCCGTGTTGTCGCCGCGCAGCACGCCCAGGAACGCCTCGACGACGTTGGCGAAACCGTCCACAACGGTCTCGTCGACGATCACCGAGCCGTTCTGGATGTGCGGCACCAGAAAGCTCTCGAACCGTGAGCGCGCGTCCAGGTGCTCGCGTACCAGGAAGCCCTCCAGGCGCAACGTTTTGAACATCACCTCGGCCAGGTTGTGCGGCGCGGCGGGAGGAGCAGAGCTGTACTGGCCGATCGCGCCCGACCACGCGACCCTCCCGTGTGGACGCAGCGAGGAGATCGCGGCCGCGAGGTGATCGCCACCGACGTTGTCCAGGTAGACGTCGATGCCATCGGGAGCGGCCTTGGCGAGCAGCTCGTCCACCGCGCCTGAGCGGTAGTCGAACGCCGCGTCGAACCCGAGCGAGAGCACGTGCGCGACCTTCGCCGCCGACCCGGCACTGCCGATGATCCGCCGTGCTCCCATCAGGCGGGCGATCTGCCCGGCCGCGCTGCCGACCCCACCCGCGGCAGCGGACACGAACAGATCCTCGCCCGGCTGCAACCGCGCGATGCGGGTCAGTCCGACGAACGCCGTCAGCCCCGTCCCGCCCAGCACGCCGAGGTACGCGCTCAACGGCACGCCATCCGCCGGATCAACGCGTCGCACATCCGCCACACCTACTGCCGCGTGCGTGCTCCAGCCGTTGCGGTGGAACACGGTGGTGCCGACCGGGAACGCCGCCGACCGCGACGAGACGACCCGCCCGATCGCCCGGCCTTCGAGCCCGGCCTCGCCGGTGTCCATCAGCTGCCGCATGTACGGATCGACCGACAGGTAGACGTTCTCCACCAGCACCTGCTCGTCGGCGAGCGCGGGCAGTGGTTCCGACACGACGGTGAAGTCGTCGGCGCTGGGCGGGCCAGAAGGACGGCGCACCTGGCGGACGGCGTGGAATGTGCTCACAAAGAGAACCGTAGGAAGAAACGAACCGGGGGAGCAGACCGCGAAGTCGATCGATCGCGCCGTTCCATGAGCCGCGTTCATGGATAGTGGAAGGGTGGACCTGAGCCCCGCCGAGCTGCGCCTGCTGATCGCCGTCGAGAGCACCGGCAGCTTCACCGCCGCGGGCCGCGAGGTGGGTCTCTCGCAGTCCGCCGTGTCGCACGCCATCCGCGAGAGCGAACGCCGCGTGGGAGCCGTGCTGTTCGAACGCGGAAGGCAAGGCGCGCGCCCGACGCCCGCCGGGGAACGCGCACTCGTGCACGCCCGGCAGATCCTGCGCCAGCTGGAGCTGTTGCGGACCGAGGCCCGCGGCGCGGCAGCCGGTTCGGTGACCGGCCCGGTCCGCATCGCCGCGTTCCGCACCGCCGCCGCCCACCTGCTGCCACCCGCGCTCGACCGGCTGACCACCCGGTTCCCCGGACTGCGGCCGCAGGTCCTGGTCGTGCCGGAACTGGGGCGGGGCACCGCGGGCGAGGTCGCCGACGGACGCGCCGACCTCGCCATCGCCACCCTCGACGACAACGCGGAACTGCCTGGCCTGCAGCACGGTGACCTGGTCACCGAGCCGTACCTGCTGGTGCACCCGGCCGGTCACCCGGACCCGCGCGGCCTCCCGTTGCTCGACTGGCCGGAGAACTGCTCCTCCTACACCCGGCACTGGTGGGCGACGCAGGACTGGCTGCCGCCGCGCAGGCTCGACGTGGCCGACGACAGCGTCGTGCTCTCGATGGTGGCGCAGGGCATCGGCATGGCGATCCTGCCGAAACTGACGTTGCTGAACCCTCCGCCGGGCGTGGAGGTCGTCGACCTCGGACCGGACCGGCCGACGCGCCGGCTGGTCCACGTCACCACCACCGCGGCCAGGCACTCGCTGGCCGTCCGCGAGCTGATTCGCGAGCTCCGGGCCGGTCAGTCCGAAACGATCTCGATGTAGCCGTCGGTGCCGTGCACGCGGATCCGCTGCCCGTCCTGGATCAGCTTCGTGGCGCCCTCGACCCCGACGACGGCGGGCAGGCCGTACTCGCGGGCGATCACCGCGCCGTGGGTCATCAGGCCTCCCACCTCCGTCACGAGACCCTTGATCGCGACGAACAGCGGTGTCCAGCTGGGGTCCGTGAAGGCAGTGACCAGG
>JAVXWK010000289.1:0-22620 GCA_032230575.1 Pseudonocardiales bacterium
CTCCTGGTGCTGGTTGCGGCCGCGATGCTGGTGTCGACAGGCACCGCCGCCGCCGGTGAGCAGGTCATCGGCGGCGAGCGGGCCTCGATCGAGGCCAACCCGTGGGCGGTCTACCTGACCGACGACAACGGCGCGCAGTTCTGCGGCGGCACGATCGTCGCGCCGTCCAAGGTGCTCACCGCGGCACACTGCGCGCTGGGTCGCAGTCCCCGTGAGCTGCGCGTTGTCGCCGGGCGTGAGGACAAGCAGGATCGTGGTTCCGGGGTGTCGGTGACGCCGGCGGCCATCTGGATCCACAAGCAGTACGTCGCGGCCGACGAGGGCGAGGACGTGGCGGTCCTGACGCTGAAGAACCCGCTGCCGTACACGCCGCTGCCCATCGCGGAGCTGACCGATCGGGCGCTGTACCAGCCCGGCACGCAGCTCCGGGCGCTCGGCTGGGGCCGCACCAGCGAGAACGGCAAGACGTCGCGCTTCCTCATGCAGGCCGCGGTGCCCGTGCTGCCGGACGACTACTGCGTCGAGTCGTACCCGCAGTTCGTGAAGACCGACATGTTCTGCGCGGGCTACGAGGGCGGCAAGGTCGACACCTGTCAGGGCGACTCGGGCGGTCCGATCGTCGCGGGCGGCAAGCTCGTCGGCGTCACGTCGTGGGGCGAGGGCTGCGCGCGCAGGGGCAAACCCGGCGTCTACGTCCGGCTCTCCCGGTACGCGAAGGACCTTCACCCGGTCGTGGATGCTTTGCCGACTGGAGTTGTCGACCCCTAGACCCCTGGGTTCAGTGGGGTGCATGCGTCTGCCGGCAGCGGTTCTGGCTCTGCTCGTGATCACGGTGACCCCCGCTCACGCCGAGCCCAGAGTCGTCGGCGGTGTCGTGGTCGAGGCCGCGGACGAGGCGCCGTGGACGGTCGCCCTCACGACGTCGTCCGGCTACCAGTTCTGCGGCGGCGCGCTCGTCGGGTCCGGTCTCGTGGCGACGGCGGCGCACTGCGTCCACGGCCGGCAGCCCGGTTCGATCACCGTGGTCGGCGGCAGGCTCGACCTCCGCACGGACGGCGGATCGGCGTCGGTGGTCGCGCAGTACCAGATCGCGGACGGCTACTCGACTCCCTCGCGCGGCAAGGACATCGCGTTGCTGACGCTCGCCGTGCCGATGCCGTACCGCGTGCTGCCCGTTGCCGCCACTGCCGGTGTTTACGACGCCGGCAAGGTCGGCGTCGTGTACGGCTGGGGGCGGCAGGCGGAGGACGACACGGACAAGAGTCCGTTGCTGCACAAGGCTTCCATTCCGGTGATGGCGGACGAGCAGTGCTCAGCGGCGTACGCGCGGTACGACGCGGCAGCCATGTTCTGTGCCGGGTATCCGGAGGGCGGGGTCGACTCGTGCATCGACGACTCCGGCGGCCCGTTCGTGGTCGACGGCCGGTTGGCGGGCATCGTCTCGTGGGGCATCGGGTGCGCTCGTCCCAACACCCCTGGCGTCTACACGCGCGTCACGACCTACTTGAGCTGAGCGCGCACCAGATCGGCGCGGTAGCGGAGCCCGGCCTCCTCCGCGCGCTCGACCGCCTTGTGGCACAACGTGTTCGCCGCCTCCGTGTCGCCGTTATCGCGTAGCAGAGCCGCTTTGCCCGCGAGCGCGAGCACTTCCAGGACCCGGAACTCTGCGTCGGCCGCGCGTCGGTGCACGTCGTCGTACTCGGCGATCGAACGGTGCAACCCAGCGAGCACCAGGTAGGCGTTGACCTCGACGAACGGGTTGTCCTGCCCGGCCAGTTCGAGCGCGCGCAGAGCGTGGTCGCGGGCCTCGTCCCGTCTGCCCGAGGTGGCGAACAGCTCGGCGAACTCGACCAGCACGAACATCTCGATCGGCCGCAGGCCGTGCCGCCCGGCCAGTTCCAGCGCCTCGCGGAAAGCCTGCTCCGCCTCCGCGAACTTCTGCCGCGCGGTCAGCACCGTGCCGAGGTTGCCGAGCTGGTTCGCGAGCTGGCTCACGTAGTCGCTCTCGCGCGCCAGGCCGATCGAGCGGCGTTGCGTCTTCTCGGCGGCGTCGAGGTTGCCGAGTTCCAACTCCAGCAACCCGAGGTTGCCGAGACCACCGATGAGGTTCGGCTTCAGGTCGTTCGCCAGGTACAGCTCGATCGCCGCACCGAGATGCCTGCGCGCGAGATCGAGCTCGCCGAGGCTGTGATAGGCGCCGGCGAGCATGTTGAGCGCCACGGACTCCTCCGCCTGCCGGTCGGCGGCCCGGAACTCGGCGATCGCCCGCTCGCAGTGTTCGATGGCGGAGCGGTGGTCACCGAAGCGGTAGTCGAGATACCCGAGGCACACGCGCATGGCGGCCGCGCGTTGCCCGGTCTCCCCGGCGAGGGCGGCACGGGCGATCGAACGCAGGTCGGCGAAGGGCCCGGTGAGGGACAGGTGCGCGCGCAGCGCGGCGACCAGCGCGGCGTCCGGTTGGTCCTCGGCCAGTGCGACGAGGTTCGGCCGCTCGGCCTCGAACCACGCCTGGGCCTCCTGCTCGTCCGTGAACGGCACGGGCTCCGGCACGGGCGGCAGCAGGCGGGTGAACCCGGCGTTCAGCGCGGCGTCGGCACCGTCCGCCCTGGTGAGGTACCAGTCGAAGACCGCGCGCCGGTCTTGTTGTGTCGCACGGGAATGCGCGTACAGGCGCAGCAGGTCGTGCAGCTGGTAGCGGTCGGTTCCGTTGCTCTGCACCAGGTTCGCCGCGACGAGCTCGTCGATCGCGTCGCCGGCCAGGCCGCGCGGGATGTCCGGGCCGGGCACGGCGCCGAGGAAGTCGAACGTCCGCCGCGCCCGTTCCGACAGCTTCCGGTAGGAGAGGTCGAACGCCGCCCGCACGGCGGTGTCGTCCTCCTCGATCTCCAACGCCTCCAGCCGGTGCTCGCGCAGTTCCGCCACGTAGTCCGGCAAGTGGCGGCCGGCGAGGTTCGCCCCGGCGATGCGCAGTGCCAGCGGCAGCCGTGCGCACAGCTCGATCAGCTCGCTCGTGTCGCCTTCGACGCGCATGGCGTTGAGGAGCTCGCGGGCTTCCAGATCCGCCAACACACCCAGGTTGACCTGCGTGAACATCGGCATCTTCGCGCGACTGGTGATCAGCGCGACGCAGCCGGGCGCCTCCGGGAGCAGCGGGGCGACCACGTCCTCGGTCGCGTTGTCGAGCACCACCAGCACCCGCCGGTTGCGCAGCAGCGTGCGGTAGTCGTCGTGCGGGCCGCCGCCGAGGACCTTCACGAACCGGGCGAGCGCCTGCTCGACGGTCATCGACGGCCCGGTGGAGTAGCCGCGCAGGTTGACGTACAGCTGGCCGTCCGGGAACTGCTCGCGCAACCGGTGTGCCTCCCGCACTGCGAGCACGGTCTTGCCGACACCCGGCAGGCCCGTGATCACCCGCACCGGTGCGTTCAGCACTCGCAGCTTCGCGATTTCCTCTTTCCTGCCAACGAAGTCCGGCAGGTCGGCGGGAAGCTGGCAGGGTGCGGGCGGGCGGAGGACGAGCCGGTAGCCGGACGGTTCGGTGATCACCCGCTCGGTGCTGCGGAGCCGTTGGACCAGCGTGCGCAGCGCCGCCCGCGGATGCTTCGGCGGATCGTCCTGCCAGACCTCGGCGACCAGCCGGTCGAACGGAACGGGTTCACCGGGGTGCGCGGCCAGTACGTCGCGCAAGGCCTGCAGTCGATCCGCCACGACAGCGAGTCTGCCTCAGAGCACAAGCCCCACGGACATGGTCAGGAAGACCGCCGCGCAGACCGCGTCCAGCGCCGTCGTCACGCCCGGCCGCTTGAGCTTCCCGGCCATCCGGGAGGCCGCCAGCACGATCATCAGCTCCCAGATCGCGGCGAGTCCGAGGAACACCGCCGCCAGCATCGCGAGCTGCGGCGCCGGTTCACCCGATCCGATGAACTGCGGCAGGAACGCGAGCGAGAACAGGATCATCTTCGGGTTCGTGATGTTGGTCAGGAAGCCCTGGCGGAACGGCCGGTTGCTGATGGCCTCCTCCGGCTCGTCCTGGGTGCGCCTGATGAGGCCTCGCGCGATGGAAACCGCGAGGTAGAGCAGGTAGGCGGCGCCGATCCAGCGCAGTGCCGTGAGCACCATCGGGTACCGCGCGAGCACCACGCCGAGCCCCGAGATCACCAGCGCGACCTGGACCGCCGCGGCCGAGTGGATCCCCGCGAGCGCGAGCAGCCCGGAGCGGGTGCCCGACCGCAGTGACGTGCGCAGCAACAGGAACGCGTCAACACCGGGGGTCACGATGACGACCGCGCACGCGATGAGAAAGGCCGGAACCTGGCCGAAGTCGAACAACACCGTACATACCCCCGTGATCTGTGCCACTGACCGCAAAATCTCCGGTCCAACGGGACACTAACACGAGAATCTCCGGTTTTGACGCCGTCCTAGCGCGATCGCTACCGTAGGTGACCAATCGTCCACCTGGCGCAACGAGGAGTGGTCCGTGAGGGGTAAGCGGTTTGCCGTGATCGCAGCGGTGATCGCGCTGGTCAGCGGTGCTTCTTCTGCTGATGCGATCGTTGGGGGGACACCCGCGCGGGTGTCGGACACCCCGTGGGCTGTGGCGATCACCACCACCGACGGCCAGCTGATCTGCGGCGGCGCCCTGGTCGCTCCGGACAAGGTCATGACCGCCGCCCACTGCGCGACGCTGAAGGGCGTGCTCGGCAAGGATCAGCGCCCGGCCGCGCAGCTCCACGTGGTCGCGGGCCGCACCGACCTGCGCGCGCACGGCGACGGCATCGAGGTTCAGGTCGCCGACGTGTGGCGCCACCCCGACTACCGCGAGGTCACCAAGGGCGACGACGTGGCCATCCTGACCCTGGCCCGCGCGTTGCCGTATCGGACGATCGCCCTGGGCGAGGTCGGCGACGAGGGCACGGTGCTCGGCTGGGGCCGCACCGCCGAGAACACCCCGCCGTCGATGACGCTCCGCAAGGTGACCGTGCCGATCTTGTCGGACCAGGAGTGCATGCTCAAGGAGCCGGACTACCGGCCGGGTGCGATGTTGTGCGCAGGACGAGGAAACCGTGACGCGTGCACGGGCGATTCCGGCGGCCCTCTGGTGGTCCGGGGCAGGCTGGCCGGCGTCGTGTCGTACGGCCGCGGTTGCGCGCGGGCCGATGAACCGGGCGTCTACACCCGTCTGGCTCACTACCGGTCCGTGCTGGGCTTCTGATATCCAAGGTGCGGTGCGAACCACACAGTTTCCAGCCACCCTGCGCCGGCAGTGGGGCCTCGACCTGAGCCCCGCCCAGCTCTACGCCATCATGCGGCTGCGCCAGGACGTTTTCGTAGTCGAGCAGAACTGCGTCTACGCCGACGTCGACGGCCGAGATCTGGACCAGGGCACCCGGCACTTCTGGCTGGAAGCCGACGGTTCGCACGACCCGCTCGCCTACCTCCGCCTGCTCGAGGAACCCGACGGCACGTCCCGCATCGGCCGAGTCGCCACCGCGCGCATGGCACGGGGCCGCGGGTACAGCCGTCGGCTGATGGAGGCTGCCCTGGCGGACATCGGGACCACGTCGTGCGTGCTCGACGCGCAGACGTACGTGGCGGACTTCTACGCGTCGTTCGGCTTCGTGGTGGAGGGTGCGGAGTTCATCGAGGACGGCATCCCGCACCTGACCATGCGCCGCACCCCGTAGTCACCCGCCCTGCTTGCCCGGCAGTACGCGGGGCCCTTTCGTACTGCAGGACAGTACGAAAGCTCCCCGCGTACTACTTCGGAGGCTCAAGGGGCGGAGCTCAACGAGGGTGGCGTTCAACTCCGGCGGCCACGGCGCACTCCGTGATCACGCGCACCGCGCGCTCGATCTCGGCCTCGGTCAGATCGGCGCGCGCGGTGAGCCGCAGCCTGCTGATCTGGTCCGGCACCGAAGGCGGGCGGAAGCACCCGACGATCACGCCCTGAGTCCGGCAGTTCTCGGCCCACTGGAACGCCTGCTCCGGCGACGGCGCCCGCACGCTCACCACGGCGGCCGTCGGCGTGCTCACCTGGAACCCGGCTTCCTTCAGCCGGTTCGACAGGTCGTGCGCCACGGTCAGCGCGCGCTCGGGGCGGTCCGGCTCCTCGCGCAGGATCTTGATCGCCGTGAGAGCCGCCGCCGCGCTCGCAGGAGCCAGGCCGGTGTCGAAGATGAACGTGCGCGCGGTGTCGATCAGGTGCTTGATCACCCGGCTCGGGCCGAGCACCGCACCGCCCTGCGCGCCGAGCGACTTGCTCAGCGTCAGCGTGGTGATCACGTCCGGCGCCCTGATGATGCCCGCCTCGGCGACCGCGCCCCGTCCACCGGGTCCCACGACACCGAGTCCGTGCGCGTCGTCGACCACGAGCGCCGCACCGTTGGCGCGGCAGGCTTCGTGCAACTCGTTCAACGGCGCGATGTCGCCGTCGACGGAGAACACCGAGTCCGTGACCACGATCGCGCGACGCTTGCCTCGGGTCTCCAGCGCATGCCGGACCTTGCCGACGTCGCAGTGGTCCGCGACGACGACGTCCGCCTTGGACAGCCGCGTGCCGTCGATCAGCGACGCGTGGATGTGCTGGTCGGCCACGATCGCGGTGCCCGGCCCGGACAGAGCCGTGACCGCGCCGAGGTTCGCCAGGTAACCGCTGCTGAACACCAGCGCCGACTGCGAGCCGCAGAAGTTCGCGAGCTCGTACTCCAGCTCGGCGTGCAGCTCCGTCGACCCCGTCACCAGGCGCGACCCCGTGGACCCCACACCCCACTTCAACGTGGCGGCGGCCGCGGCACCCGCGACGCGCTTGTCCTTCGCGAGCCCGAGGTAGTCGTTGCTGGCGAGGTCGAGGTCCGTCGAGTCCGAAGTGCGCGGCCGGATGCGGCGGGTCAGCCCCGCCTTGGCCCGCGCTTCAGAGCGGACGTCGATCCAGTCGAGCGTCGACTCACCGCCACTGGAAATCGCCTCAGTTGTGCTCACGGTCACCGCCTGAGTCTCCCATCCGCCGACTAGCGTCCCGCTCGTGGACCTGTTCACCTTCACGCGCGCCGAGCTCACCGAACCGGTGCAGTTCTGCGACGGCCGGTGGGTGGTGTCGGCCTACGACGACGTGCGCGCGATCCTCGCCGACCCCGTCACCTACCTGCCCGACAACGCCCTGACCGCGGTCACCCCGGTCGCGCCGGTAGCCCTCCGCTCTCTGGTGAGGGCCAGGTTCTCGCTGCCGCCGACCCTGGCGAACAACGGTTCCGAGTCGCACGCCGGCCTGCGGAGACTCGTCGCGTCGTTCTTCACGCCGGTCCGGGTCGCCGCCGCGGAGCCTCGCATCCGTGAGCTCGTTTTGGAACGCTTGGGTGGCACGGATCTCGTGCGCGACCTGGCATGGGATCTGCCCGCCATCGTGCTGATGGAGCTGCTCGGCCTGGAGAACGTCGACATCCCGACGCTCAAGCGCTGGAGCACGGGTTCGCTGGAGTTCTTCTGGGGCAACATCTCCACCGAACGCCAGCTGGAACTGGTCGACGACGTGGGCGACTTCCACCAGTGGCTGATCAAGCGCTACCACGCCCGCGACGGCGAGCTCTTCTGCGCGCTGGCCGACGCCGGTGTGTCCGCCGAGGACTCCGCGGGCCTCTGCTACTTCCTGCTCATCGCCGGTCAGGAGACCACGACCCAACTCCTCTCCACCGCTCTCCGCCGCGCCCTCCAAGACCGCGATCTGTGGACACGCTTGCCGCAACGCGATGTCGCTGAGTCGTTCGTGGAGGACGTGCTCCGAACCGAAACCCCGGTGGTGACCTGGCGCCGCCTGACCGCGCGCGACGTCGTCCTGTCCGGTGTTCGCGTGCCAAAGGGCGCCGAGCTCGTGTTGTTGTTGAGCGGCAAGGAAACCGACCCCAAGCACCTCGCCTTCGGCTACGGCCGCCACTTCTGCCTCGGCGCCGGCCTGGCCCGTCTCGAAGCCGCGGTGACTCTGCAGACCGTTGCCGAGCACGAACCGTCGTTGCACCTCGCCGGCGACACGCCCGACTGGCTCGAACTCCTGTCGTTCCGCGCCCCGAAGTCGGTGGCAGTGAGCCGCTGACCTGAGGTTTGATGCCCAGGTGATGAACCGACAGCTCTCCGGGGTCAGGAAGCGGACACTTCTCGAAGAGCTCGGCCCCGTGCCGGACGTCGAGCCCGACCGCTACGGCGACGGCGGCCCGGTAGGCGCCCTCGAGACGCGGGTGGCGCAGCTGCTGGGCACCGAGGCCGCGCTGTTCGTGCCGACCGGAACCATGGCGCAGCAGATCGCCCTCAAGTGCTGGGCCGACCGCACCCACAACCCGATCGTGGCGATGCACCCGCAGGCCCACCCGCTGCACCACGAGGACGACGCGCTGACCGTGCTGTCCGGCCTCCGCCCCGTCAAGGTCACCAACAACGAGGTGGCCACCTGCCCCGAGCCGTTCGGCACGCTGCTGCTCGAAGTCCCGGACCGCGAGGCGGGCTTCGTCCTCCCGACCTGGGACGAGCTGACCGCGACCGTCGATGCCACCCGCGACCGCGACGCCGTGGTGCACCTCGACGGCGCCCGCCTGTGGGAGAGCACCCACGGCCTCGGCAAGCCGCTTCCCGAGATCGCGGGCCTGTTCGACTCGGTCTACGTGTCGTTCTACAAGTCGCTCGAAGGCATCTCCGGTGCGGCGCTGGCCGGCACCCAGGACTTCATCGACCAGGCACGCGTCTGGCGCCACCGCTACGGCGGCATGCTCTTCCAGCAGTGGCCCGCCGCCCTCTCGGCGATGCACGGCCTGGACACCGTGCTGCCCCGCCTCGGCGCCCAGGTGCAGCACGCGAAGGTCGTCGCGGAGGCGATGGGACTGCCCGAGCCGCACACCCACCAGTTCGCGCTGCACCTGCCCGGTGACCCGGCTCGGCTCAAGGAGGTGAGCGGGAAGTTCCTCGGCGGGTTCTGGAGGGACGGGACGCTCGCCAAGACCGAGATCACCGTCGCCGAGCCCGCGCTGGAGTGGACGGCGGACGAGGTCAGGGAGGCCTGGGCGGAGTTCCAGAGCCTGATCTAGGGCGACGTCGCTCACCTGGCTGTTGGACCCGGCGGTGCGAAATGCGACGATGCCGGGGCTGTGAGGGGAGCGCGAGGAAGCCGGTGTGAATCCGGCGCCGTGCCCGCGACTGTGACCGGACCCAGAATCCGGGAGTCAGGAACTCGTCCCCCTCTTCACTCGACCGGACACGGGCGTGGACCACCCGAGGAAGGACTCCCTGGAGCATGTTCCCCTTTTCGGCTGTCGTCGGACATGACGACCTCCGGCTGGCCCTGCTGCTGAACGCCGTGCACCCCGGCATCGGCGGCGTTCTCGTCCGCGGCGAGAAGGGGACCGCGAAGTCGACCATCGTGCGTGCCCTGGCCGCGCTGCTGCCTGAGCTGGACGTCTCGCGGAACTGCCGCTTCGGCTGCGTTCCCGGCAGCACCGACTGTCCGGACGCGCCGCACGAGGCCACCGAACGTCGCCCCGCCAAGCTCGTCGAACTGCCGGTCGGCGCCACCGAGGACAGGCTGGTCGGCTCGCTCGACCTGGAGAAGGCGCTGACCGAGGGCGTCCGGGCGTTCCAGCCCGGTCTGCTCGCCGCCGCGCACCGGGGCGTGCTCTACGTCGACGAGGTCAACCTGCTCCACGACCACCTCGTCGACCTGCTGCTCGACGCCGCCGCGATGGGCCGTGCGCACGTCGAACGCGAAGGCGTGTCCATCTCGCATCCGTCCCAGTTCCTGCTGGTCGGCACGATGAACCCCGAGGAGGGCGAGCTCCGGCCGCAGCTGCTCGACAGGTTCGGGCTCACGGTCGCGGTCAAGGCCGCGCGGGACGTCAGCGTCCGCACCGAGGTCATCCGGCGCCGGCTCGCCTACGAGGCCGACCCCGCCACGTTCGCCGAGAAGTGGGCCGGCGAGGACGCCAAGCTCAAGCAGCAGATCACGAACGCGCGCGACAACCTCAAGAGTGTGTCCCTTCCGGACAGTGAGCTGCGCCGGATCGCCGCTGTCTGCGCGGCTTTCGAGGTCGACGGCATGCGGGCGGACCTCGTCGTCGCCCGCGCCGCCACCGCCCATGCGGCCTGGCGAGGCGCGACCCAGGTCGAAGAGCACGACGTCGAGACCGCCGTCCGGCTCGCTCTCCCGCACCGCCGCAGGCGCGACCCGTTCGACGAGCCCGGCATCGAGGAGCAGCAGCTCGAAGACGCGATGCGCGAGGCAGCCGAGCACGCCGCAGAACCCGATGACGGCCCGGACGACGACGGCCCCGGCGGCGGCGAGCTCCCCGAACCGCAGGAAGGCCCCAAGGGCAACGGAAACGCCCCCAACGACCGTCCGGCGCCCGAACCCACACCGGCGTTCAAGGCCAGGCTGCTCGAAGTCCCCGGAGTCGGCGAAGGCGCGCCCGGCAAGCGTTCCAGGGCCCGGGCCCGCACCGGCAGGATCGTCCGTTCGTCCAAAGTGGACGGATCAGGACTCCACCTCGTCGACACGCTTCTGAACGCCGCACCGCACCAGCGCGAACGCGGCCGCAGCGGCCCTGGACTCCTCCTCACGGCAGCAGACCTGCGCAAGGCCGTGCGGGAGGGCAAGGAGTCCAACCTCATCCTGTTCGTGGTCGACGCCTCGGGCTCGATGGCCGCACGCCAGCGCATGTCCGCGGTGAGCGGCGCGGTCGTGTCCCTGCTCCGCGACGCCTACCAGCGCCGTGACAAGGTCGGCGTGATCACGTTCCGCGGCAGCACCGCCGAAGTCGCTTTGCCCCCAACGACCTCCGTCGACGCGGCAGCGACCCGTCTCAAGAAGATGCGCACCGGAGGCCGCACACCGCTCGCGGACGGCATCCTCAAGGCCCACAAGATCCTGGAGATCGAACGGCTCAGGGATCCGCAGAAGCGGCCCTTGGTCGTCCTGCTCACCGACGGGCGCGCCACGTCGTCAGGACTCGGCGGCGATCCGACCAAGGACGCGCTGAAGGCAGCGGGCCTGCTCGAGAAGACAGCGGTCGTGGTCGTCGACTGCGAACAGGGCCACATCCGCCTCGGCCTCGCCCAGAAGATCGCCGAAGCACTGCAGGGCACCTGTGTCCGCCTCGACCAGCTCAGCGCCGACCACCTCGCCGGCGTCGTCCGCGCCGCATAAGGAGAAACCCCAGTGCCACAGGGACAGCCCACCGAGGTGCCCAAGGACGGCCTGACGACGAGACAGCGTCGCAACCGGCCGTTGCTCATGCTGCACACCGGTGAGATGAAGGGGAAGTCGACGTCGGCGTTCGGCATGGCGTTGCGCGGCTGGAACCAGGGCTGGGACATCGGCGTGTTCCAGTTCGTGAAGTCCGCCAAGTGGAAGGTCGGCGAGGAGTCCGCGTTCAAGGCGCTCGGCCGGCTGCACGACGAGACCGGCGAGGGCGGCGCCGTCGAGTGGCACAAGATGGGCGAGGGCTGGTCCTGGACCCGCAAGCAGGGCACCGAGGACGACCACGCCGCAGCCGCCAAAGAGGGCTGGGAGGAGATCGCCCGCAGGCTCCAGACCGAACGCCACGGTTTCTACGTCCTCGACGAGTTCACCTACCCGCTGCACTGGGGCTGGATCGACGTCGAGGAAGTGGTCGACGCGCTCGCCAACCGCCCCGGCCACCAGCACGTCGTGATCACCGGCCGGTACGCGCCGCAGGCCCTGATCGACGCCGCCGACCTCGTCGTGGAGATGACCAAGGTCAAGCACCCGATGGACGCCGGACAGAAGGGCCAGCGGGGGATCGAGTGGTGAACGGGCTGATGGGCGCGGCCGACGGTCAGCGGCAGCGGGAGACCACGTGGTGAACAGGCTGGTCGTCGCGGCCCCCGCCTCGGGCAGCGGCAAGACCACGGTCGCGACGGGTCTCAAGGCCGCGCTGCGCCGAGCCGGGTCGCGGGTCGCGCCGTTCAAGGACGGCCCGGACTACATCGACCCCGGCTACCACTCGCTCGCCACGGGGAAACCGGGTCGCAACCTCGACCCGGTCCTGGTCGGCGAAAACCGGATCCCGGGTTTGTTCGCGCACGGCTCCAAAGGCTGCGACATCGCCGTGGTCGAAGGCGTCATGGGTTTGTTCGACGGCCGCGTCGACACGGCGGGCGTCGGCTCGACGGCGCACGTCGCCAAGCTGATCAACGCCCCGGTGCTGTTCGTAGTGGACGCACGCGGCCAAAGCCGATCACTCGCGGCCCTGCTGCACGGCTTCCGCGGCTACGACCCGACGGTCCGGCTCGGCGGCGTGATCCTCAACCAGGTCGGTTCGGAACGCCACGAGCAGGTCCTCAGATCAGCGTGCGACGAGGTCGGTCTCGACGTCCTCGGCGTGCTGCCACGAGACCCGCAGTTCTCTTTGCCCTCAAGGCATCTGGGTCTCGTCACGGCAGCGGAGCACGGCCCCGAAGCCGTCCAGGCGGTCGACGCGATCGCCGCCGCGGTGGCCAAGCACGTCGATCTTGACGCGGTGCGCAGGCTGGCGAGCTCGGTCCCGGCGATGGCCGTCGCGGCATGGGAACCCCAGGTCGAACCGGTCACCGGCGAACCGGTGATCGCCGTCGCAGGTGGAGCAGCTTTCACGTTCGGCTACGCGGAACACGTCGAGGTGCTCAAAGCGGCAGGCGCGGCCGTGGCCGTCGTGGATCCGCTCAACGACGAAGATCTTCCAGAAGGAACCGCGGGCCTCGTGCTCCCCGGCGGCTTCCCCGAGCAGCACGCGGAAGCACTGTCGGCCAACGCGAAGTTGCGCGACGCCGTGACGCGGTTCGCTCGATCGGGTGCGCCGGTCCACGCCGAGTGCGGCGGCTTGCTTTATCTAGCAAGATCACTTGACGGCCACCCGATGTGCGGCGTGCTCGACGCTGAGGGCTTCATGACGCCGAAGCTGACCTTGGGCTACCGGGACGCCGTCGCGTCCGCGAGTTCGCCGCTGCACCCGCCCGGCAGCCGCGTGACCGGCCACGAGTTCCACCGCACCCAGCTGTCCACACCGCACTCGACCCCGCCCGCGTGGCACTGGCGCGGCGTCGATTCCCGGCCCGTCGCGGAAGGATTCGTGGCCGGGGGAGTGCACGCGTCGTACCTCCACACGCACCCCGCCGGTGATCCGGAAGCCGTAGCCAGGTTCGTGCGGGCCTGCCACCCGTTCGTGGCCGGAGCGGCAGACGGTACGGTCTTCGCTTAAGCCAAAGCCGAACCCCTGTGGAGCTGTCGTGACGACGACCGGTCGGGTCTCCTTCGTCGGTGCCGGTCCGGGTGCCGCCGACCTCATCACTCTCCGAGGCGCGCGCCGCATCGCGGAAGCCGACGTCGTCATCTGGGCTCCCACCGCGGTGGATGCCGAGTGCGTCCGCGAGCACGCCCGTGCCGACGCGGAGCTGGTCGACTTCTCGCGCGTGACGCAGGAGGAGATCACGGACATCTACCGCCGTGCCGCCGCATCACGTCAGACGGTCGTCCGTCTGCACGCGGGTGACGCCGCGACCGGTGGTGGTGTGCAGGAGCAGCACGACCTGTGCGTGCGTCTCGGCCTCGAGGTCGACGTCGTGCCCGGTGTCGCCGTGGTCGCCGCCGCTGCCGCCAAGATCGGCCGCGAGATCACGCTGACCGAGGCGTCGTCGACCGTGCTGATCTCGCCGGAGAGCAGCGAACTGGTCGCCGAGTTCGCCGCACTGCAGACCACGATGGCCGCCACGGTCTCGGGCGCGCGCACCGGTCAGTTCGTCGAGAAGCTGCTGCAGGGCGGCTATTCCGAGCAGACCCCGGTCGTCGTCGCGTACAAGGTGAGCCAGGCCGACGAGCTGGTCGTGCACACCACGGTCGGCGAGCTGGAGTCGGTCGTCAAGAAGCACAAGCTGTACCGCCCGACGTTGTTCCTGGTAGGTGCCGCCGTGAAGGCGCCGACGCGGCGTGTCTCCACGTCCGTCACGACGTCGGTGGACGAGCCGATCCGCGCCGCCCGCCCGACCCGCTGGTCGCGCCGTGCCGCGACGCGCATCTCGACGCGCGTCGACGAGCCCGTGCCCGGTGCCACGGTGACCGAGCCGAACCCGGCGTGGACGGCGGTGGAGGAAATACAGCAGTCCGTGCGCAAGCCGGCCGAGGAGCCCGCCCCGAAGCCGAAACTGACCGTCGTCGCGGCGGAGAAGCCGAAGCCGCCGACGGTCCGGGCTTCCACGTCGACCGCGAAGAAGAAGCCTGCCGCGCGTAAGCCGAAGCGTCCGACCAACTGATGACGGTGGAGAAGCTGCGAGAGGCAGCCGGGCGCCCCGTCGAGATCGTCGACGCGGCGGACGGGCTGCGTCCCGCGCTGAACGTGTGCCGCGCCCGTTCCGCCGTGATCGTCAAGCTCACCGACGGCATCGGTCCCGCCGAGATCGGCGCCGGTCTCGCGGGCTGGCGCCGCACGCTGACGGTGTCGGACTCCGGTGAGCTGTCCACTGTGGACCCGAAGGACGCGGTGACCCGTCGCTGGACCGCGCCCGACGCGGTGTTGTGCTTGGCGGACAACGAGTTCTTCCAGTCGAACGACGGCTGGGCGTTGCCGGACGACTCGTTCGCGAGCCGCACGCACGTGCTCGGCGCCGAGGTCCGCGCGTTCGTGCTGGCCCGCCTCGCCCCGAGGCCTGGAGTGCTGGTGTGGGACGTGCTGGCCGGCTCCGGCGCGGTGGCCGTGGAGTGCGCACGGCTGGGTGCCGCGGTGCTCGCGGTCGAGCCGGATCCCGTGCAGTGCGTGCGAATCATCGCGAACGCCTCGGCGCACGGCGTTGATGTGCGTCTCGAGGAAGCCGAACTGGACACGGCCGCGTTGCCCCGTCCGGACGCGGTGTTCGTCGGACGCGGTCAGCTCGCCGAGGTCAAGGCGTGCGCGGCCGTGAACGCACGCCGTGTGGTCGTCGCGACGGAGAGCGTGGACGAGATCGTGCCCGCCCGTGACGCGTTGCAGGCCGCCGGTTACGAGGTGGAAGGCGTGCACTGGACCGCCTCCCGGTTGCTCGACTCGGGTTTCGCTCCGGCGGTTCCGGTGACGTTGTTGTGGGGAACCAAGAAGTGACTGGTGTGCTGGCCGGGTGTGTCTCCGCACCGGGGCTGTGGGGTGGCTGGGCGTGATCGGTGTGTTCGCCGGGGTGGCTCAGCGCGGTGACGCCGCCGACCTCGCCGGTCTCCTGGGGGCGGACGCGGTCGTGCCGGACGGCTCGGTCAAGCCCGCGGTGCAGCAGCTGTGGTCGCGCCTGGGTGCCGCGGTGCTGTTCCTGGACGCGGGCTCCGCGGTCCGGTTGATCGCGCCTTTGTTGCGGGACAGGCGATCCGACCCAGCCGTGGTGTGCGTGGACGCGCATTTCGTGGTGGCACTGGCGGGTGACGCGGACACGTTCGCGCGTCACGTCGCGGACTTGTTGAACCGCACGGCCGTCGTCACGGGCGGCCCGTCGATCGACTCGGTGCTGGACGAGCTCGTCGAGCAGCTCGACGCCACCGCCGACGGCGACATCGAGGCCTGCACCGCCGCCATCGAGGCGGGCGAGAAGGTCGTGCTGCGCAACCCGCTGGGCTTTCCGCTGCCCGCCTTGCCGTCCAACGTCGTCGCGGGAGGCGAGGACGCCACCTGGGTGATCGTCATCGACGACCGGGCCGCGAGTGCCAAGGACAACGTGCTGCGGATCGTTCCGCGCACCCTCGTCGTGGGTGTGGGCTCCACGCGCGGTGCGTCGGCCACGAGCGTTGGTGCCGCACTGTCGGAACTGGACGCGCAGGGTGGTCTGGATCTGCGTGCCATCAAGGCATTTGCGACCGCGGACGCCAAAGCGGACGAGCCCGGCATCGTGGATGCCGTGGAGGACTGGGGTTTCTGGCACGGCGACACGGCCGAGCTGCTGACGTTCCCGACCGGCGAACTGGCCGAGATCGGCGTGCCGAACCCGAGCTCGGTGGTGCGCAACTCGATGGGCACCGCGAGCGTGGCGGAAGCGGCGGCGTTGCGCGGCGCCCAGATCATCGGGCACGGCGCACCGGTCGAGCTGGCGGCCGAGAAGTTCAAGCGGGACAACGTGACCGTGGCCGCGGCACGAGTCCTGCCGCGCGGCCGGCTGGCGTTGGTCGGACTCGGGCCTGGCGACGCGGAGGAGCGCACGCCCCGCGCGGAGGCGGAGATCCGGCGTGCCGCGTTCGTGGTCGGAACGCCCGAAGCGATCAACTCGGTCTCGCCCATTCTGCGGTCCGGCACAGAGGTCCGGCACGAGGGCGCCGGCGATCTCGCCGCGCACGGCGCGGCGGTCGCGTTCGTCGCGTTCGGAACCGGGCCAACGTTGGACATTCCGGTCGAAGCCGACGTAATTGTTGTTCCCGGAGTGTGGGACCGCTGATGTTTTTCCTTCTTTCGTAGGGTCTCTGTTCAAGTTTTCTTGATTAGCGTCGCCATGCACACGGCCCTCCCCCTGCCTTGGGCCCGAAGCACTGGAGACCGACATGAGATCGCGTCGTCTCGTCGCTGTCGCCTGCACCGCCGGCGTCGTCCTGTCCATGCTGACCGTCAACGCTCAGGCCGCGGCTCCCCAAGAAGGTCTGAAGCTGCTGGCCGTCAAGGATTCGCTGACCGCCACGCACACCTGGTACGAGCAGACCTTCGACGGAAAACCCGTGCTGGGCGCCTACTACGTCGAGCACGTCGACAAGGCGACCGGTGTGAAGACGGTGGACGACGGCCGCCTCGCCGTCGGTTCGGTGGACGTCACGCCCGCCATCACCGCGGAGTCCGCCAAGACCAAGTCCGCTGGTGTGCCCGAAGGGGCAAACCTCAAGGTGCTGCCCGGCACCGGACTCGTCTACGAGGTGATCTCCGACAATGGCAAGGGATCCGAGCGCACGCTGGTGCACGCGGAGACCGGCGCTGTGGTCCGCTCGGAGAGCCTGGTCAAGCATGCTGACGGCACCGGCAAGGTGTTCAGCCCGAACCCCGTTGTGGCGCTGCAGAACGAGAGCCTCACGGACAAGAACGACGCGGACTCTGCCGTGCCCACCACCGCGTACAAGTCGGTCGCACTGTCCAACCTGGGCACGTCCGGGTACCTCAGGGGTGACTTCGCGTACATCACGGGCGCCACGAGCAAGCTGGCGAAGAGCTCGACGAGGAAGTTCGAGTACACCCGCCACAACCCGTTCTTCGAGCAGACCAACGCCTACTGGGGCATCACCGAAGCCCAGAAGTACATCCAGAGCCTCGGGTTCAAGAACGTCAACAACCAGGCCCAGAAGTTCACGACGCTCGGCCTGACCGAGGACAACTCGTTCTACGACCCGTCGAAGGACGAGATCACCTTCGGCACCGGTGGTGTGGACGACGCCGAGGACCTCGAGGTGGTGTGGCACGAGCTCGGCCACGCGATCCAGGACGCCCAGGTGCCGGGCTTCGGCTCGACCGAGGAAGGCGGCGCGATCGGCGAGGGCTTCGGCGACTGGTGGGCGTTGATCATGGCCTCCCGTGACTCGAAGGACACGGCGACGACCCCGTACGCGTGCATCATGGACTGGGACTCGACGTCCTACACGACCACGACGCCGCACTGCATTCGCCGTACGGACACCAACAAGACGATCGACGACAAGACCGGTGAGGTGCACGACGACGGCGAGATCTGGTCGCGTGCGCTGTTCGACATCTACAAGGCGTTCGGCCGGGAGAAGGCGGCGAAGATCGTGCTGGAGGCGCAGTTCTCCTACTCGCCGTCGACCGACTTCGCGAAGGCCGCGACCGCGACCGTTGCCGCGGCCAAGAAGCTCTACGGTGCCGCGGACGCAGCCACGGTCACGTCGGCGTTCCACGCACGCAAAATCATCTAGTAGTCAACTGTGAAGTCGGACATGTACGACTAATGGCGGTTATGCCGCCGAATCCTCGCCCGTGACGCTGTGTGTGCCGCCGCTCGACACCGTGCACACACAGCGTTTCGGGAAGGACTGGCAGCTATGGCGAAAACCCTGCATCGCCTGATCTTGTCCGTCGTGGTCGCCGCACTCGCGAGCATTTTCATGACTGCTCCGGCAGCAAACGCCGACGACGTGTCGCCCATGATCGTGGGCGGTACGAGGGCAAGCACCTCGACGTACCCATACGTCGTCATGTTGACGACGACCGCCAACTTCCAGTTCTGCGGCGGCACTCTCGTGAAGGCCAACAAGGTCGTCACCGCCGCACACTGCGCGAAGGGCCGCACTCCCGCCAGCACGCGCGTCGTCCACGGCCGTGACGACAAGCAGACCACCGTCGGCACCACGGCCAACGTGACCAAGATCTGGATCCACCCGAGCTACACCACCGCGACCGCCGGCTACGACGTCGCCGTGCTGACGCTGGACCGCAACATCAACTCGGCCACCCTGCCGCTCGCCACGCCGGCCGACACCGCCCTCTACACGGCGGGCAACTCCGCGCTGATCCTCGGCTGGGGCACCACGTCCTCCGGCGGCTCTGCCTCCCGGTACCTGCTCAAGGCCAACGTGCCGCTGACGTCGGACGCGACCTGCAAGTCCGCGTACTCGCAGTACAGCAACACCTCGATGGTGTGCGCGGGCTTCCCGCAGGGTGGCGTGGACACCTGCCAGGGCGACTCCGGTGGCCCGCTGGTGTTCGGTGGCAAGCTCATCGGTGACACCTCGTGGGGCCAGGGCTGTGCGGCGCCGAAGTACCCCGGCGTGTACGGCCGGATCGCGCCTTACTACTCGGTCATCAACGCCCAGCTCTAGCTGTAACTAGCCTTTGGCAGTAGGCAAACCTGTGCATTAGTCCACTGTGGACAAATTCGGGGTAGCGTCTCCGGTCATGGGCTTCGGGCACGGGCATGGACACGGGCACGGCCACCACACCGATCCGCAGCACGCGGTGTGGTGGTCGTTCGCCGTCCTGATGGTGACGGCGCTGATTCAGGCCGTGGTCGTGGCGTTCAGCGGGTCGGTCGCCCTGCTCGCCGACACCGTGCACAACTTCGCCGACGCGCTGACCGCCGTGCCGCTGGGAATCGCGTTCTGGCTGAGCCGCCGGGCCGCGTCGACGCGTTTCCCGTACGGCTACGGGCGGGTCGAGGACCTCGCCGGTGTCGCCGTGGTGGTGCTGATCGCGTTCTCCGCCGTGTTCGCCGCGTACGAGTCGGTCTCGCGGCTGCTCGATCCTCGTCCCATGTCGGCTGTTCCGGCCGTTGCGGTTGCTGCGGTCGTGGGTTTCCTGGGCAACGAGTTCGTGGCGCAGTGGCGGATCCGAGTGGGGCGGCGGATCGGTTCGGCGGCGTTGGTGGCTGACGGGCTGCACGCGCGCACGGACGGGTACACGTCGTTGGCGGTGCTTGCTGCTGCTTTCGGCTCATGGCTCGGTTGGTGGTGGGTCGATCCGTTGGTCGGCCTGGTGGTGGCCGTGCTCATCGGCGTGGTGCTGGTCGACGCGGGACGGCAGGTGTTCGGGCGGTTGCTCGACGCGGCCGACCCGGTGGTGGTGGACAAGGCTTCCGAGGTCGCGGGTGGTACGCCGGGTGTGCTCGCCGTGGAGGACGTGCGGATGCGCTGGTCCGGACACGGTCAGCTGGCCGAGTTGACGGTGGTGGTGGCACGGGAGACGTCGCTGGTGGAGGCGCATCGGATCGCACACGACGTGGAGCACCGGCTGCGGCATTCGGTACATCGGTTGCAGCGCGCGCACGTTCACGCGCATCCTGCGGGGCATGGCTGATCTAGAAGCGGTGCCGGAGGACTGGTCAAGCGCGCTGGTCGTCGTCGCTCATCCCGATGACATGGAGTACGGCGGTGCGGGCGCCATCGCGCGGTGGACCGCACAAGGCAAGAACATCGCGTACTTGCTCGCATGCCGCGGCGAGGCGGGGATCGACACTCTCGAACCGTCGGTCTCAGGGCCGCTGCGGGTGGAGGAGCAGATCGCGTCGTGCGCGGCGGTGGGCGTCTCCGTCGTCGAGTTCCTGGACCACCAGGACGGGGTCATCGAGTACGGCGTGCCGTTGCGGCGTGACATCGCGGCGGCGATCCGGCGGCACCGGCCCGAGTTCGTGATCGTCAGCAACTTCCGCGACACCTGGCCCAGCGGCGGGTGGAACCAGGCCGACCACATCGCGGTCGGACGCGCTGCCGTGGACGCCGTGCGCGATGCGGGCAACCGGTGGATCTTCCAGGACCTGGGCCTGGAGCCGTGGAACGGCGTTCGGTACGTGGCGGCGGCGTCCTCACCGGTGGCCACGCACGCCGTGGACATCACCGACTCGTTCGACGCATCGGTGGCATCCCTGCGCGAGCACAAGGCCTATCTGGCTGCGCTGGGCGGGGACATGGCCGAGCCGGAACCGTTCCTGCGTCAGGCCGCGGAGGCCGTCGGTGAGCGGTTCGGAGGCGTTCTCGCTACCTCTTTCGAGCTGCTGCGCCTGTGACCATGTTCCCTTCGGCTGGACACGGCGTGTCCGGTGTGGATGCTTCTACCCATGCCGTTTGAACAGCACTACCTGGCCGGCCTCGATCTGCGGGGCCGGCGCGTCCTCGTGGTCGGCGGAGGCACGGTCGCCCAGCGCCGCCTGCCCCGCCTGATCGCGTCCGGCGCCGCCGTCGAGCTCGTGTCGCCGTCCGTCACGCCCGCCGTGCAGGGCATGGTCGACGCGGGGGAGCTGACGTGGCACCAGAGGCGTTTTCAGCCGGGTGACGTCGAGGGCGCGTGGTACGTGGTGGCGTGCACGTCCAACGTCTCCGTGAACACTCAGATCGGCGATGAGGCGTCGTCGTTGCGTGTGTTCTGCGTGCGCGCGGACATCGCCGTCGAGGGCACGGCCGTCACTCCTGCCGTCGGTACGCACGACGGCCTTGTGCTCGGTGTGCTGGCGGGTGGAGAGCACCGGCGCTCGGCTTCCGTTCGTGACGGGCTCGTGGCGGCTCTACGGGACGGCCGGATCGCCGACCAGGCTGCTGCACCGGTCGGTGTGGCGCTGGTGGGTGGCGGTCCCGGCGACGCCGAGCTGATCACCGTGAAGGGCAAGCGTTTGCTGGCCCACGCGGACGTGGTCGTCGCTGACCGGCTGGCCCCGCGCGAGCTGCTGGAGGAACTGCCCGCACACGTCGAGGTCGTCGACGCCGCGAAGATCCCCTACGGCCGTGCGGCCACGCAGGAGTTCATCAACCAGACGCTGATCGACCGCGCCAAGGAGGGCAAGTTCGTCGTCCGGTTGAAGGGCGGCGACCCGTACGTCTTCGGGCGCGGTTTCGAGGAGCTGCTGGCGTGCGCCGAGGCCGGCATCCCCGTGACCGTCGTGCCAGGCGTGACGTCGGCGTTCGGTGTGCCCGCATTGGCCGGTGTGCCCGTGACGCACCGAGGTGTGGCGCACGAGGTCGTGGTCGTCTCCGGTCACGTGGCACCCGACGACCCACGCTCTCTCGTTGACTGGTCCGCGATCGCACGCCTGCAAGGCACCGTCGTGCTGATGATGGCCGTAGAACGAGCCGGCGCCTTCGCTTCAGCCTTGATGGAAGGCCGCCCCGGTTCCACGCCCGTCGCCGTCATCCAGGAAGGCAGCACCGCATCTCAGCGCGTCTTCCGCTCCACTTTGGACTCGTTGGGCGCCGACGTGAAGCGCTGGGAGGTCCGCCCGCCCGCGATCATCGTCGTGGGCCCGGTAGCCGATATTGCTTCCGCAAATAGTTAGATAAGTTTCTTTACAAAAGCCGCTCGGCCGGTGGACTCTGCATGCACGCCGCCTAAGTCCACCGGTTCTTGCGGAGGCATGCATGAAACGCGCCCTGTCTGTGGCGGCAGGTATTTTGCTCATGATGTCCGGTTTGTTCGCTTCGTCACCCGCGAGCGCCGCACCTCAACAGGTCTTCTGGACCTTCTACGGCTGGTACGACAACACCCCTCCCGGCGGTGACATCGCCTACCCGAAGATCCACGACACGGCCGGCGGCAAGGGAACCTGGTCGGACCCGATCACGTTCGCGACGTCCAGCAAGGAAGCCAAGCCCGGGACCAAGATCTACTTCCCGCGTGTGAAGAAGTACTTCATCATGGAGGACTCCTGCTCCTCCTGCGAGCAGGACTGGAACGGCAACGGCCCCAACGGTGGACCGAAGCTGTGGCACTTCGACGCGTGGGTCGGCGGTAAGGGCGGCAACGCCATGAACGCGATCGACTGCGAAGACGCGCTGACGAACTATCACGACGACGGCAAGCCGGTGATGGAGGAGACGATCCTCAACCCGCCGTCGAACCTGACCGTGGACTCCACGCCGATCTTCAACACCTCCACGGGGGAGTGTTACGGCGGGGCCAAGCCGAAGACGACCAACGGTGAGTACAAGAACGTGTCCACCGGGAAGTGCTTGCAGGGCGGGGCTTCTGGGTCGCAGTTGACCACTGCTGCTTGTAGTGGTGCTGCCAATCAGCAGTTCAAGTTCCACGGAGCGTTCATGGAGCAGGGGTCGCCCCAGCTGTGCACCACGTTGTCGTCGGGGAAGGTGCTGCTGAAGAAGTGTGATGGCGGGCCGGCTCAGCAGTGGTCGATCAACCCGAACAAGACGATCTCGGACATGCAGTACAACAC
>JAVXWK010000301.1:0-7726 GCA_032230575.1 Pseudonocardiales bacterium
CGCTTGGCGATCCCCCGATCACCACCTGCAGCGAAAACGCTACGAGCGAACACGTTGTAAGGGGTCGGCCATGCGCTTTGAACAACAGGGTGTGGACAATCGGTCACAGGGGGAGACCGACATGCCACGCACCGAACGTCCGCTGGACAGCGAACACACCGAGCTCGGCAGCTTTGCCGCCGATCTCCGCAGGCTCCGCGACAAGGCGGGCAAACCGTCCTACCGAGCTCTCGCTTCACGAGCGCATTACTCGGCGGCGACGCTGTCCGACGCCGCCGGCGGCAAGAAGCTGCCGACGCTCGCCGTCACGCTGGCCTACGTCAAGGCCTGCGACGGCGACGAGCAGGAGTGGGAACAACGCTGGCGTGCCATCGCCGCCCCGCCCGAGCCGGTCGGCGACGCGCCGTACGTGGGGCTCAAGGCGTTCCAGAAAGAGGACGCCGACCGGTTCTTCGGCCGCGAGAAGCTCACCGCGAAGCTCGTCGGCCTCGTCGCGAGCCGCCCGCTCGTCGGCGTCTTCGGGGCGAGCGGCTCCGGCAAGTCCTCACTGCTGCGCGCGGGCCTGCTGCCCCGGCTGGACCACGCGCTGATCTTCACGCCGGGCGTCCAGCCGGCCGACGAGTGCGCTGTCCGGCTCGCCCAGGCGACCGGCCATTCCGCGGTGGTGCTGCGCGCCGAGCTCGAGGACCCGGCAGGGCTGGGCCTGATCGCCCGGCAGTACGACCTCACCCTCGTGATCGACCAGTTCGAGGAAGTCTTCACCCTGGCCGGTCCCGAGCAGCGCGACTGGTTCGTCCAGGCCCTCGTGAACGCCCCACGCGTGGTCATCGGCGTCCGCGCCGACTTCTACGGCCACATCGGCCGGCATCCGGAACTGGTCGAGGCCCTCGAGGGCGCGCAGCTCCTCGTCGGCCCGATGACCACGGACGACCTCCGCCGCGCCATCACCGAACCCGCCCGGCACGTCGGCGCGACAGTGGAAACCGCCCTGGTCGCCCGCCTCGTCGCCGACGTGGCAGGCCAGGCTGCCGCACTCCCGCTCGTCCAGCACGCCCTCGTCGAGACCTGGCACCGCCGTCGCGGCATGACGCTCTCGCTGGTCGGCTACGAGGAGGCGGGTGGTGTCGAGCACGCCATCGCCCGCACCGCCGAAGCGGTGTACGAGCAGCTGACCGAGGACCAGCGGCAGACCGCCCGCCGCACGTTCCTGCGCCTCATCGCACTCGGCGAAGGCACCGAGGACACCAAGCGTCGCGCCGCCCGTGAGGACCTCGACGCCGAGGTCCTCGAACGCCTCGCCAACGCCCGCCTGGTCACCCTCACCGAACACCACGCCGAGCTGACCCACGAGGCGTTGATCCGCTCCTGGCCACGGCTGCGCGACTGGATCGCGGAGGACCGCAACGCCCTGCGCGTCCACCACCAGCTCACCGAGGCCGCCGCGGAGTGGGACGGCGACCGCGACCTGCTCTACAAGGGCGCACGGCTCGCCCAGGCGAGCGAACTGAGCCCCGACTCGCTGACCGGGCCCGAACGTGACTTCCTCACCGCCAGCCAAGCCGACGGACGCCGCCGCGCTCGCCGCACCAGAGTTGTCGTGGCCGTGCTTTCCGTGCTGGTCCTGCTGCTGGCGGGCACCGTCGGGTTCGCGGTCGACAAGGCCGGCGAGGTGTCCCGGCAACGAGACGTCGCGGTCGCGGCGAGTGCCGCCGCCGAGGCACGACGGCTGGCGCTGCTGCCGACCGACTCCGGCGAGGCGGTCCGCGTCGCGCTGGCGGCGTACCAAGTGGCGCCCACCGAGGCGAACCGGGACGCGCTGTTCTTCGTCGAGGCGACGGCACGGCGCGAGCTGATGGGCACGAACACGCCGTCCGGAGCCCGCTTCACCAAGATCGACGGCGGCCGCCTGTTCATGACGGTCCAGGGATTCGAGCTCGAAACGCCGCTCTGGGATCTCCGCGACCACGGCCAGAACCGGTACCACGGAATCCTGAGCGGACGCCCGGAAGTCGTCAGCGAGGACGACAAACGCGCGATCGTCTCCACCGGGCACGGCGCCGAGCTGCGGGACATCACCAATCCGTCCAGCCAGCGAACTCTGGCCGTGGTGCCCGCGAACGCGTTCTTCGACACCGCGCTGGCGGCGGACAGTGCGCTGAACAGCTTCGCCGGCCTCGTCCTTGACCTCGGCAGCGCCCGCCAGATGAAGGGCAAGCTCTGGCGGTACGAGGGTTCGAGCGTGCTGCGGGAGATCGAGATTCCCGGCGCCAAACCGCCCACGGCCCTGCGCATGTCCCCGGACGGCCGCGTTCTGGCCGTGTCGCGGGAGGACACCGAAGTCGTCGAGCTCCTGCGGATCGACGGCCAGACGATCACCAAGGTGAGCGAGACCGCGCCGCGGGGAATCTGGCTGCCCACCCGCTTCAGCCCTGACGGCAGGTTCCTCCTCCTGGTCAACTCGGCGCAGGGCCAGGTGCAGGTCTGGGACGTCGCTGATCCCGCGAAACCGGTGGTGCAGGCCGAGATCTCGACCCTGCCCGACGCCGAGCTCAAGATCGCGTTCTCCCCGGACGGCCGCAGGGTGCTGCTCGGCACCGACCGTTCCGCGCACGTCTGGGACCTGTCGAAGCGAGGCGGTCCGGTGCGTGTCGGTGCGTTCGAGAACTTCCCGGACAACATCATGGCGGTCGACCACTGGTCACCGCCGTACGGGTTCGTCGCCGTGACCGACCGCAACATCTGGCTGCTGCGCGCCGACGTGAACCAGACGATCCGCGCACTGTGCGAGAGCGGCGCCGAGCTGTCCGACGCGGACTGGGCGAAGTACTTCCCGGAGGTGGCGCGGGTTCCGGTGTGCTGAGGTCAGGCTCCGGACGGCAGGCCGAGGTCCCGCGCGTGCATCTGCGTGGGCCTCGGGTCGTCAGGGAGCCGGCCGCGGTACCAGCCGTCGCCGACCCACTGCTCGACCATGAACTTCGTGCCGGCGGGAATGCGTCTGGGCGGTTCGCCCGGCCAGTGCAGGAGAACGCCGCGCACCATCTCGCAGACCATCCGGGCGGTTGTGGTCCCGGAATCAGTGACTGAGCCGACAGGCATTGCGAGCGCCCCCTCGTCATCGGTACCACCGAATTTAGGGACGACCTCGTTGTCCGCGGTCGGTGTCCGGAGGTTGACAACAACTGCGGACATGCGGGCTCACGGGCTTTGAGCCGTGGGCGGCAGGAGCACAAGGCCATCCACAGCCACCCACGGCCACTCCGGCGCCGGTTCGGGGCGAAAGCACCGGGCCCATCCCCATCGTCCGACGTTAGGGCGAACGGGTTGTTCACGGTCAGGCGTTGGCCGCTGAACAAAGTTCTCTGAACAATGACGGGATGCCGAGACGGGAACGCCCTCTCGACGAGGGCGAGAGCGGTCTCCTGCAGTTCGCCGCGGATCTGCGCCGGCTGCGGGAGCGGGCGGGCAGCCCCACCTACCGGGAGCTGAGCCGGCGGGCGCACTACTCGGCGGCCGCGTTGTCCGAGGCGGCCGGTGGGCGGAAGCTGCCGAGCCTCGCGGTGACGAAGGCGTACGTCAAAGCCTGCGACGCCGACCCCGACGAGTGGGTGCGGCGGTGGCACGAGGTCGCCGAGTCGGCACCGCACGGGGTCAACGACAGTCCGTACGTCGGGCTGGCGATGTTCCAGCCGGGGGACGCTCCGAAGTTCTTCGGGCGCGAGCGGTTGACGGCTGAGCTGCTCACGACGAAGAACCGGTTCACGGGCGTGTTCGGGCCGTCCGGCGTGGGGAAGTCGTCGTTGCTGCGCGCCGGTCTGATCGCCCGCACGCGCGAACCGGTGCTGCTGTTCACGCCCGGCGCCGATCCGGTGGAGGAGTGCGCGGTCGCACTGGCGTTGCTCACCGGGGCGGACGCGGTGGAGCTGGCTGACGAGCTGAGAGATCCCAGTGCGCTGCCCCGCAAACACGAGCACCTCGTCGTCGTGGACCAGTTCGAGGAGCTGTTCACGTTGTGCCGCAGCGAAGAGCTGCGCGTGTGGCTCATCGCGGCGCTCAAGAACTGCACGAAGGTCGTCATCGGCGTGCGCGCCGACTACTACGGGCACTGCGCGCACTATCCCGAGCTCGTCGAGATGCTGAAGAGCAGCCAGGTCATGGTCGGCGCGATGACGGCCGACGAGCTGCGTCTCGCCATCACCGAACCCGCCGCCGTCGCGGGTGCCAAGATCGAGACTTCGTTGCTGGCGCGCCTGATGGCCGACGCGGTGGGTCAGGCGGCGGTGTTGCCGTTGCTGTCCCACGCACTCGCGGAGACCTGGCTGCACCGCCGCGGCATGACGCTCACGCTGTCCGCGTACGAGGAGGTGGGCGGCGTCGAACACGCCGTCGCCCGCACCGCGCAGGAGGTCTTCGACGGCCTCACGTCCGGGCAGCAGGCGCAGGCGAAACGGATCCTGCTCCGGCTCGTCACCGCCGAGGACACGAAACGCCGTGCCCACAAGGACGAGCTCGAAGCAGACGAGGACGTGGTGCGAGAGCTGGCCGCCGCCAGGCTCGTCGTCATCGACCGCGACGGCGTCGAACTGGCGCACGAGGCGTTGATCCGCAGCTGGCCCGCGCTGCACGAGTGGATCGAAGAGGACCGCGAGAACATCAAGGCACAGCGCGAACTCACGTACGCGACGCAGACCTGGGAGTCCCTCGACCGCGATCCCGGCACGTTGTTCCGCGGCCGCCGGCTGGCGAACGTCCCGCCCGGCCTCGCGTTGAACTCCAAGGAACGCGCGTTCCTGGCCGCCAGCCTCGCCGCCGAGGAAGAAGTCTCCACGAGCGCACGAAGACGCACCCGCCGCCAACGCCAGCTGCTCGCCGCACTCGCCACCCTGATCGTCGTCGCCGCCAGCTCGACAGTCTTCGCCTTGCAGGCCAACAAAACCGCCGCCGAACAACGCGCCGCCGCCGTCGTGCTGAGAGCGGTGGGCGAGGCCGCCGCGTTGCGTTCCACCAACCCCGACCTGGCCCAGCAGGTGGCCCTCGGTGCCTACCAGCTCGTGCCGTTGTCCCAGGCGCGCAACGGTTTGCGTCAGGAAGACGTCCCGACCCAGGTGCTGTGGAACGCCCAAACCGAAGTGACAGCACTGGTTGTGGGCCCGACCCAGCAGCAGGTGGTCACCGGACATCGCGACGGCACGGTGGAGCTGACGGACCTCGACGACCTGCCCTCCCCGCGCACTTCCCACGAAGCCACCAGGCATTCCGGCGCCGTGACCGCGCTCGCCATGGACTCGACCGGCGGTCTGGTCGCCTCCACGGGGGAGGACGGCGCCGTGCACGTCGTCGACGTGTCGCTCGGCAAACCCCGCGAGCTGGCCGTTCTCCCGGCCCGTGCCACCGCGATCGCCTGGCAGGGCACGACTCTCGTCACGACCGACCACGACGGCGCCCTGAGCTTCTGGACCGACCTGCGCCGCGAGCACCCCCGGCTCCTCCTCAGCACCCAGCTCGACCTGGGCCCGTTGGCGGGCATGGCCTTCCGCGAGGACGGCCACCTCCTCGCCGCCACCACCGCGGGCCGTTCCGTCCACCTCGTCGACGTCTCGGACCCGCGCAGCCCCAAACTCGTGTCCCTGACCAGGGAGTTCGCCGGATCTGCCCAGTTCGCCGGCCAGAACCTCCTCCTGACCACCGCCACCACCGCCGTCCACGTCTGGGACACCACCGATCCGCGCGATCCCGTGCTGCGCGCCGAGATCCCGTCCGGCGGCGGTGCGATCACCTCGGCGTGGCTCGGCACCGACAGCGTCGCGGTGGCAACGGACGACGGCCTGGTGCGCCTCTGGCAGCTCACGGACCAGAAGGAACCGGTGGAGCGGGCCCTGCTGCGCGCGCACGTCGGGCCGGTCGCCGCGGTCGGCCTCACGCCCAAGGGTGACGAGGTCGTGACGGGCGGCGCGGACAAGGCGGTGCGGCTGTGGAACGTCGACCTGCGCGATCCGGCGACGCGGATCTGCGAGCAGGTGATCAAGCGGATGACCCGAGAGGAGTGGGCGCGGTACTTCGGCGAGCTCGACTTCGTCCCGCCGTGCCACGACTGAAAGCGAGCTGAAAGGACCTGCTGGCTAGGTTCGGCCGATGCCGATCTTGCGCACCGCCGGCGTGCTCGCCGCAGCCCTCGCCCTCACGGCTTGCGGCACCGAGCAGCACACGAGCACCCCGCAACCCACCAGCACGACCGCGACGACGACCAGCACCATTCCGACGACGACCACACCACCGAACCCGACGGCCAAGGACGGCAAGGACTTCGCGCAGTGTGCGGACGGCAGTTGCGAGGTGGCGATCGGCGAGCCCGGCACCATCGCCGTCGCCGGCCACAGCTTCGTCGTGAAGAGCGTCGCCGACGACGGGCTGGAGTTCGAGCTGCGACTCGCCGGCGGTGGCACGGCGTCCGGCACGCTCAAGGGCACGTGCGGGTCGATCATGAAGTTCTACACCGACGGGACGGGTGGCGGGACCGGCACGTTCTGCAACCCGGACAACGCTCCGCAGCCCGCTCCCACGCCTGAGCCAGGGGTTTTCCAGCTCCAGCTCGCGGGGTTGAACGATCACCAGGCGATTGTCCGGATGGTGACGGGTTAGCAGGGTGTTAGACGCCGGGCGAACCTCTGGTGGACAATCCGGCCGGGAGGCGGCATGCCACGAGGGGAACGACCGCTGGGTCCGGAGGACACCGCGCTGCTGAAGTTCGCCGGTGACCTGCGCAGACTGCGTGACCACGCCGGTAAACCGAGCTATCGCGAGCTGGCCAGGCGGGCCAACTACTCGCCCACGGCGTTGTCCGACGCGGCGGGCGGGCGCAAGCTGCCGTCGCTCGCGCTGACGCTGGCGTTCGTCCGTGCCTGCGAGGGCGATCCCGCGCCCTGGACCCGGCGGTGGCGTGAGCTCGCCGCCGAACACGCTCTGCCACTGCATCCCAACGCGCCGTATCCGGGCCGCGAGCCGTTCGGCGAGGACGACGCGAAGAGGTTCTTCGGGCGTGAGTGCCTCGTCGAACAGGTCCTCGAGTCGATCAAGACCAAGCCGCTCACCGTGCTCGTCGGAGCCTCGGGCGCGGGACGGACCTCCCTGCTCACCGCCGGGCTCAAGCCCGCTCTCGACGACGCCGTGGTGATCACGCCCGGCGAGAACGCGCTCGAAGACCTCGCCTCCGCCCTCGCCGAGGTCTTCGACAACACCACCGCCGAGCAGCTCGCCGAGGAGTTCCGGCAGGACCCCGACCACGTCCGGCTGCGGATCCGTCAGCACCGGCCCGGCCTCACGCTGCTCGTCGACGACTTCGAGAGGGCACTCGGCCAGCAGGACTTCGTCACCGCCCTCACCCGCTGCCCGCACGTCGTCGTCGCGGTCCGCGCGGACCGGAAGAACCGGTGCGCGGACCTGGGTGGCCACGAGATCGTCATCGAGCCGATGAGCGCGGACCAGCTGCGCCGCGCGATCACCGAGCCCGCCGCCAAGATCGGCGCGACCGTCGAGACCGCGGTGATCGCCCGGCTGGTCGCGGACGCCGCGAACCAGCACGCGCTGCCGTTGGTGCAGCAGGCGCTCATCGAGACGTGGCGGCGCAAGCGCGGCATGACGCTGTCGCAGGCAGGGTTCGAGGAGTCGGGCGGCATCGAGCACGTCGTCGCGCGGGCGGCGACCGGTTTCTTCGAGGGCTTGGGCGAGGACG
>JAVXWK010000316.1:0-6790 GCA_032230575.1 Pseudonocardiales bacterium
AGTTTGCGCAGCTCGTCGTAGGAGTTCGACGGCGGCGCGGCGAAGCTCTCGCCCACCCCGCTGTTGCCGGTCGCGGCGGCACGGGAGGTGTCCCGCAGCTGCACCTGTGGCAGGAAGAACGCCACGAGCAGCGCGACCAGGCCGATCGGCGCGGCGATCAGGAACATCGTCGACACCGTCTCCGCGTACCCGGCGACGATCGGCGCTTTCAGGGCGTCCGGCAACGCGTGCACGGCGGCAGGGCTGGCGATGGCACGCGGATCGACGCCCGGCGGCACCACCAGGTGCTCGGGCAGCTGGTTCGCGTAGATCGTGCCGAACATCGCGACACCGAACGAGCTGCCCATCGTGCGCAGGAAGCTGATGCCGGACGTCGCGACGCCGAGGTCGGAGTAGTTGGTGGTGCTCTGCACGACGATCACCGGCACCTGCATCACCAGGCCGATGCCCGCGCCGAGCACGACCATGAACGCGCCCATCACCCAGTAGCTGGTGTCCGCGTCCAAATAGGACAGCAGGAAGATGCCGACGGTCAGGAACACGGAGCCGACGATCGGGAAGGCGCGGTACTTGCCGGTGCGGCTGATCGTGTTGCCGGTGAGCAAAGCCGTGGACATCAGCCCGGCGATCAGCGGCAGCATCCAGAGCCCGGACGCGGTGGCCGACTCGCCGCGCACGTACTGCAGGTAGATCGGCAGGTACGTGATGCCGCCGAGCATCGCGAACCCCACGACGAAGCTCAAGATGCCCGACACCGTGAACACCCTGCTGCGGAACAACCTCATCGGCAGCATCGGCTCGGCGGCGCGTTGCTCCACGAACACGAACGCCACCAGCAGCACGATCGAACCCGCCGCCATCCACAGGATCGTGGGCGACGTCCACGGGTACTCGGTGCCACCCCAGCTCGTGACCAGCGTCAACCCGGTCGCGGCCAGGGCGATCAGCGCGATGCCGGCGTAGTCGATCTTCGGATGCCCGTCGGCCTTGATCGTCGGCAGCGCGGCGATCGCCACCAGCACCACAGCGACACCGAGCGGGATGTTGACGTAGAACGCCCACCGCCAGCTCAGGTGGTCGACGAACAGCCCGCCGAGCAACGGCCCGGCCACGGTCGCGATGCCGAACACCGCACCCGCGAACCCCTGGAACTTGCCGCGTTCCCGCAACGGCACGACGTCGGCGATGATCGCCGTCGAGGTGACCATGAGTCCGCCCGCGCCCAGCCCCTGCACCGCCCGGAACGCGATGAGCATGCCCATCGACTCCGACCAGCCCGCGAAGAACGAGCCGACGAGGAACAGCGCGACGCTGACCAGGAACGTCTTCTTGCGCCCGTAGAGGTCGCCGAACTTGCCGATCAGCACCGTCATGATCGTCTCGGCGAGCAGGTACGACGTCACCACCCACGACAGGTGCGGTCCGCCACCCAGTTCGGCCACCATCGTGGGCAGCGCGGTGGACACGATCGTCTGGTCGAGGGCGGCCAGCAGCATGGCGAGCAGCACGGCCGCGACGACCAGGTTCCGCCGGCGGGTGTCGATCATCTCGGGCACGGGCCGATGATGGCCCAGGATTGTCGGACCCGCTGGCTAAGGTCGGTTCCATGGGTGCGAAGGCTTCTCTGGTGGTGTTCGGCGACCTCTGGGCGGCGCTGTGGAACGGCGGCGAGCCGGACAGGAGCGCGGCGGAGGCGGTGATCCGCGCGTTGCACCCCGAGTACGAGGTCGAGCCGGCCGCGGACAGCACGCTCGCGGACGAGACCTTTCCGCGCCACCCAGACCACGCGTACGTGGCCGTGCTGCCGGAAGCCACGATCGTGTGCGATCGGACGATCGAGGAGGACGCCGTGCTGGACTTCGCCGCCGGCCGGCCGGTGGTCGTCTTCCAGCGCGACTCGGATTCGTTCTCGTTCACCGAGTGGTGGGACGGCTGCGAGGTCCGTACGGAGGAGGACCAGGACGGCACCGCTGACGACGTCGCCGCTCAGATCTTCGGGCTCGCCGGCCAGAGTGAGCTCGAGGGGGTCGTCATGCACGGTTTTCGCCTGATTCATCCGCGGCAGGCGGAGATCGAGGCCGCTGTGGCTCGGTTTTCGCGCTCGGCCGGATTCACCGCGCAAAGGCCCACCACCACCCCATAGGGTTGGTGCGGCGATCACCCCAAGGAGGCCGTCTTGATCTTCATCACCGCCAAGTTCCGGATCCTGCCGGAGTACGCGGACACCTGGCCGGAGATCTCCCGCGGCTTCACCGAGGCCACCCGCGCCGAACCGGGCTGTCTGTGGTTCGACTGGTCGCGAAGCATCGACGACGAGGCCGTGTACGTGCTCGTCGAGGCGTTCCGCGACGGTGACGCGGGTGCCGCGCACGTGCGGTCCGCGCACTTCAAGGTCGCGCAGGCCGAGCTGCCGCCGTACCTGGAGGAGACGCCGAAGATCGTGAACGCCGTGCTGGAGCAGGACGACTGGTCGTTGCTCGGCGAAATGGAGGTTGCGCCACGCGGGTGAGCATTGCTCAGATCGTTTGGCGCAGGACAGATCCTCCGTTGAGGATGGCGCCATGGACGCCTTCGTGGAGTTGTCCGCCGAGCAGACCGGGTTCTCGGCGGAAGAGCTGACGTCGACCGGACTGGTCGAGCAGTACCGCGGGCTTGCACAGGACGCAACGGACGCCGAGATCATCGGGCTCTGGTACACCGGCGTGTGGCGCGGGGTGATCCCGAGCTCCCGCGCCTACGCCGAGGGGCTGGCCTGGAAGGCTGTCGGGGTGCCGGCGCCGGGCACAGCGGGTCCCGGGTTCGGCAGCTGGGAGCACAGACCCAGAAGCAGCACCTGATGAGGGCCGTGGTGGTCGGGGCAGGGTTCGCCGGCTCGCTGATCGCGAAAGTCCTGGGGGACAACGGGTTTCAGGTGCTCGTGCTGGAGGCGGGCGCCGAGTCCGACCACGACGAGGCAGTACAGCGGTTCCGAACAGCACTCGTCAAGTCACCGCTCGCGCCCTACCGGACCACGGTCGCCGCGCCGTCGAGCGACTACGTGATCAACACCGGGCCCTTCGCCTACTCGAGCCCGTATCTGCGGATGAACGGCGGCACCGGCGCCGTCTGGACCGGCATCACGCCCCGCATGCACCCCGAGGACTTCCACACCGCCGACCTCGGCCGCGGCCGGAACTGGCCGATCGAGTACGACGAGCTGGAGCCCTACTACCGCGCCGCGGAGTGGGAGATCGGGGTCTCGGCCGACGCCGACGAGCAACGGCAGCACGTCCCGGTCGCGGACGGCTACGCGTATCCCATGCACGCCTTGCCCCGCACGTACCTCGACCACGCGGTCGCGTCCGTTGTGGACGGACAGAGCATCGACGGGCACGAGCTGCTGGTCACCGGCACACCACAGGCGCGCAACAGCAGGCCGATACGGGGTTATCGTCCGGACGGACACCTGTGCTCGGGATTCGCGAGCTGTGTCCCGGTGTGCCCGGAGAACGCCAAGTACACGCCGGGCCGCACCCAGAAACACTGGTCGCCCAACGTAGAGCTGCGCACGAGATGCGTGGCGAGCCGGGTGCACGCCGACGAGTTCGGCCGCATCACCCAGGTCAGCTACCAGCGCTACGAAGACGACACGACCGGCAGGCACACGCGGCACGAGGTCGAGGCGGACGTGGTCGTGCTCGCCGCGCACGCCATCGAGAACGCCAAGCTGCTGCTCATGTCCGGTCTGGCGAACAGCAGCGACCAGGTCGGCCGCAACCTCATGGACCACCCGGCGCTGCTGACGTGGGCGCTGATGCCGCAACCGATCGGTCCGTTCCGCGGGCCGGGCTCGACGACGAGCATCGAGGCTTTCCGGGCCGCGGGAGACCGCGGCAGACGAGCGCCGTTCCGCGTCGAGATCGGCAACTGGGGCTGGGGCTGGTCGGCGGGCAGCCCCGACTCCGACACCGCGGAGTTCGTCGCGGCAGGACTGCGCGGCAAGGCACTGAGAAAGGCGGTCGCGGAACGGGTCGGACGGCAGTTCACGCTGCAGTTCGAGATCGAGCAGGAAGCCGACCCGTCGAACCGCGTCACGCTGGCGTCAGAAGTGGACGCCCTGGGCAACCCGCGCCCGAGCATCCACTACGGACTGTCGGACTACGTGAAAGACGGCCTGCTGGCGGCGAAACGGGTCTCGGACCGGCTGTTCGAGATGCTCAGAGCCGAGGACTACACGTCGTACAAGCCCGACGAGGAACGGTACTTCGAGCACAACGGCGAGCCCCTGCGCTACTGGGGCGCCGGGCACGGCGGCGGCACGCACGTCATGGGCACGCACCGGGAAACCTCGGTCGTCGACCAGTGGCAACGCTGCTGGGACCACCCCAACCTGTACGCGGTGGGCTGCGGCAGCATGCCGTCGCTCGGCACGTCCAACCCGTCGCTCACGATGGCCGCGCTGGCGTTGCGAACGGCCGACCACCTCGTGTCCCGCCGCGTCGAGCTCGTTGAACCAGCAGGATCGCGGCCGCCACCGCGATGAGCACGCCGCCGTTGCCGAACGCCCACAGCACCGCGTGGGCGTGCACGACGTCACGGGTGACGGCCGGGTCGCGGAACACCGGGTTGACCTGCGTGATCAGCAGAACCTTGATCGCGACCGACACCGCGAGACACGCCAGCGCCGCCCGTGGCGCACGTGTGACGACCGCCAGCACCACGGCGAGCGGGGCCCACGGCAGGTAGTAGTAGACCGGGCTGCCTGCCGCGAACATGCCGACCAGCGACCCCGGTCTCGGATCGGCCAGCAGCTGCGGGTTCCACACCACCTGCTCGTAGAGGTTGCCGAAGAACCACATGCTCAGCAACGGGACGACCGATCTGGAAAAGTTCACCGGGTCATGATGTCGAAATGTCGAAAGCGCCATGACGTCGATCGACGCAGGGGTGGCAGCGGCTGACCGCTGCCAGTCGACAACGAGGAGAACAACATGCGGTTCATGCTCATTCACCGAGTCCAGGAGGACGACCCGGCCTCGTGGGAGCCGAACCCGGAGCTCATCGAGCGGATGAACGGCTTCATCGAGAAGCTGGTCGCGAACGGCGCCCTGCTCACCGCTGACGGCGTGCAGAAGGCCGGCTCGGTGGTGCGCAGGAGCGGCGCCGCGGTCAAGTCGATCGACGGGCCGTTCGCCGAGGCCAAGGAGGTCGTCGGCGGGTTCATGATCATCAACGCGAAGGACCTGGCCGAGGCCACGGCTCTGGCGCGGGAGTACATCGTCTGCTTCGCCGGCGTCGAGGAGATGTCGGTCGAGGTCCGCCAGGTCGTCGAGGCGGAGGACATCGAGCCCTACCTGAACAAGTAGGCCAGCTCCACGACGAACCACTCGCCGTCGAGCGAGCACGGTCCGCCGGGATGGAGCCGCACGTCCTCGATGTCCAGGGCGGCGAGGACGTGCGGCCCGTCCAGGTCCAACGAGCAGTCCGCGACCGTGCGCACGCTGACGTCGTCCGGGTGGATGCCGAGCGGCGCGGACTGGTGCTCGCCGAGGTCCTTCAGCTCCACGAGCCGGTTGCGGTAGAAGGACTTCCCGATGTTCGTCAGCCGGTGGACGGGCGACACCGGCCGGTAGACCCAGCCGCCGCGGTGCTCCGAGATGAACCGGGGTTCGCTGCCGTCGAGCCAGTCCATCCGGCCTTCGGAACCGTCGATGCTCAGCACGACGTACGGGTTGTGGTGCAGATGCCACGGATGAGTCTCGCCCGGTTCCAGCTGGACCTCCCACACCCTGGTCACCGGGTCGTCGTAGAGCACGCGCTGACCGACGTCGACCAGCACGATCTCCTCCCCGGACGGCGAGAACACGACGTCACCCCTCAAGGCACACCTCCCACAGGTCTTCCCCCGACCTCTATGTTCGTCCACAAGGGCGCCTTCGGGGGAGGGATCATGCGGAAAGCGGTTTCAGTCCTGCTCGTCGTGCTGGCCGTCAGCGGCTGCGGCGGAGGACCGCCGGTCGAGCACACCAAGGTCGACTATCTGACGTCTTTCAGCACGTTCGGGCGCGACGCCTACGTGTACGTGGCGCAGGAGAAAGGTTTCTTCGAGCAGGCCGGGCTCGACGTGACGATCACGCCGGGCACGGGCAGCGTCGACGTGCTGAAGCTCGTCGCGGGCGGCCGCGCGGACTTCGGGATCGCGGACTTCACGGCCACCGCGATCACGGTGGCGAAGGAGAAGCTGCCGGTCACCACGGTCGCGGCCATCCACCAGCGCTCGCTCGCCGCGATCGTCGCGCTGGAGGGCAGCGGTATCGCGAAACCCGCTGATCTGGTGGGCAAGAAGATCGGCGACCAGCCGGGTTCGACGAACCAGGTGATGTTCCCGGTCTACGCCAAGGCGGCGGGCATCGATCCGGCGAAGGTCGAGTTCGTGCCGTCCGCTCCTCCCGCCCTGCCGCAGTTGCTGGCGGCCGGGCAGGTCGACGGGATCGGGCAGTTCGTCGTCGGCAAGCCGTTGATCGAGGCGGCGGCCAAGGGCAAGAAAGCCGTTGTCCTGCCGTACGGCGACCTCGTGCCGGACCTGTACGGGAACGTGCTGGTGACGTCCAAGAAGATCGCGGCGGACAACACCGCGCTGGTGCCGAAGTTCACGGCAGCGCTGCTCAAGGGCCTGCAGTACTCGATCGAGCACCCGGACGAGCTGGGACAGATCCTCAAGAAGTACCAGCCGACGCAGAACCCGGACGTGGCGAGCGCGGAGGTCGGGCTGATGGCGCCGTACGTGAAGCCGTCCGGGTTCAGCGGACCA
>JAVXWK010000318.1:0-2763 GCA_032230575.1 Pseudonocardiales bacterium
ACCGCCGTGGCCGGGGGACGAGGTGCTCGTCAGCACCAACGCCCAGGGGCAATCGCGGTGAGTCGCGCTGCTCTGTCCGTCGCGCTGCTGTTCGCTCGACCGGCCGCCAGTTGGCTCAAGGCCAGAGGAGCAATCAAGGGCTCCACCACACACCGCCTCGGCCTCGTGGCTGCTGGCGGTGCTCCGGCCCGCGCGGTTATCGTGCCGGGATCCCTGCGAGGAGTGCACCGTGTACTGCGTCACCTGGACGTACAAGATGCCGCCGGGGCAGAGCGCCGAGGAGATCACCGGGCTGTTCGCGAAGGTCGCGCACATCTACGTGGGTGTGCCCGGGCTGGTGCGGAAGTACTTCGGCTTCTCGGAAGACCGCCTCGCGGTCGTCGGTATCTACCTGTGGGAGTCGAAGGCGGACGCCGACGCGTTCTACTCGCCGGAGTGGGTGACGGACGTGAAGGGCCGCTGGGGGTCGATGCCCACCAAGGCGGAGTGGGTGGTGCCGCAGGTGGTCGAGAGCGCGGACCGGCGCGTGGTCACCGACGACGGTGTGCGCGAGGTCGTCCCGGCGACCTGAGGCGGCGGCGGCGCCTCAACGACCACACCCACCGCCCACCGGCCCCCGCGGTGCCCGATACTCCCGGCAGCCCGGAACGGGTGAGTCGGCCATCCTGGCCGCCTCGCGCGAGGTGGGCTGGCTAGGGGCTTCGTCGTCCTCGACGACCAGGATGGCCCGTTGCCCCGGGGCGCGGACGCGGTGTGTCGGTCACGCGCGGAGGATTTCACGTCGGGGACCCACCGGGGACCGCCTGGGGGTTAGGCGGGCCTGCCGCAGTAGCCGGCGACCAGGCCGTACAGCTCGGCGAGGTCGAACGGTTTGGACAAGCAGTCGTCCCCACCGATCTCCGCGCACCACCGCCGCGCGTTCTCGGCCGCGGTCATCACCACGATCGGCGCCGCGTGCTCGTCCCCGTCGCGGTACAGCCGGCTGAACTCCCAGCCGTCGAGCACCGGCATCCGCATGTCCAGCAGCACCACGCAGGGCGCGAGCGTCTCCAAGGCCACGAGCCCGGCCGCGCCGTCCGCGGCCGTCGTCACGCGGTAGCCGTCGAGCTCCAGCGCGTCGCGGACGACCGCCCGGATGGCCGCGTCGTCGTCGATTACGAGGACCCCGCAGCGCGCGACTGCCGCCGACGGCGGCGGCGGGGGTGCCGGTGTCTCGGGCCGTTCCACAGTCACTTCCATACCCACGCGCGGGAGGCTACTGACCGGCTCGGCTCCCCGCATGACGAAATCGTCACGAACGCGTCCCGGGCGGCGTGGTTCGCCGCGATGACCAAGCCCGTCGCTTGGAGGATGGGATTGCCGGCCGGCACGTCTCTGTCGTCCCCGTCCAGATGGTCCACTGGCCCCGGTATCCGTCACCGCTTCCCCTCAGATCTTGGCGACGTGTCGTGGTCCGCGACCGGTCGCGAGCAACGGGCGTGCCAGGCTCGTCGGCGGACGGCCGTTTCATTAGGGATGAACAAGCGGCACCTCAGTCTCGATAGCCCCGGCGACTGGTCGACCGGCTGACGTACGATGGGAACGACGGAGCTGGCGGAGGAGGAGTCTTGGCCGGGGGCGTATCGGGGGTCGTCGTCAACCACAACACCTCCACGTACGCCGAGCTGCTGCTGCGGTCGCTGTTCGCCCGGCACGGTTCGGGGCTTGATCTCGACGTGACCGTCTACGACAACGAGTCCACCGACGACACGGCCGGGCTGCGGGCGTACGCCGCCGCGCGCGGCATCCCGGTCCTGCCCTCGGGCTTCGGCCGCGGCATGCCCCACAACTCGCACGGCGCGGTGCTGGACCGATTTGTCCTCGAGCACCCCGACTGCGACTACTACCTGTTCCTCGACTCCGACGTCGTGTTCATCCAAGACGACACCCTGCACACCATGCGCGCCGAGCTGGAGGCGGACGAGAGCGCGTTCGGCGTCGGCGCCCGCATGTCGTGGGACGGCGAGGCCGAGGTTCCGCAGGCCGCCCTCGACCAGAACCCGGGCATCTACGCCGACCGCCTGCACCCGTGCTGCGCCCTGGTGCGGAACACACCGGCGTTCCGGCGCGTCGTGGAGGAGATCGGCCTCGGCTGCGCGAAGCTCCTGCGCCCCGACCGCGAGGAGTACGTCGACACGTTCAGGCTGGCGACGATGGCGATGCGCACGCACGGGTACCGGCACATCCGCTCGGCGAAGATGGTCCTCCACTTTTTCTGCGTCTCGTACGACCCGAGCTTCTTGGAATCCAAGAACCGTCGGCGCGACGCGCTGCTCCACGCGCTGCGGCGCGGCGAAGCCAACCCGCCGAGCACGCGACTGACAGCATCGGCGAGCAGGTAAGTGCGGTTGCTATCGAGTCAGCACCGGGGCCTGCCCGGTGTCAGCACGGTGCTCTGACGGTACTGAGCACGCCCGAGTAACGGCCTTACAGGCGCCGCACGCGCGGGGCTATGGCCGGAGTGACCCCGCACCGCCAGCAGCGGATCATCGGGCCCGCCAGCGTCAGCGCGCTGATCCACGAATGGTGCAACCGGAGCCAGCAGCCCAGGCGCCTCACCATCCAACCACCGCGGCCGCGTTCTGGCCCGGCGCGAACAGCGAGCCCTCGCGAATGTAGCGCCGCACGATTGACGGACCTATGGCGCGTCTGGAGCGCGATGACCCGCTCGGGGACGTTCGCCGCGGCGGCCGACGCGCCAGGCCTGCCCGCAACGAGTGGCCA
>JAVXWK010000321.1:0-3650 GCA_032230575.1 Pseudonocardiales bacterium
GAGCGGGGGAATGCGACCGGCGTCTCCGACAGCGTGATCGACGGCCTCGCGCACGCCCTGCAACTCGACGAGGCGGAACGAGCTCACCTGGAGGAGCTTTTCCGCACCGCCGGCAGCACGCGCCCGCCCCGTCGCCGCCCCGCCCGTCAGCGGGTCCGGCCCACCATCCAGCGCGTCCTCGACTCCATGACCGGCGCAGCTGCCTTCGTGATCAACGGCCGACTCGATGTCCTGGCCGCCAACGAGCTCGGTGTTGCGCTGTACTCGCCGATCTTCGCCGACCCAGCTCGACCGGCGAACACCGCCAGGTTCGTCTTCCTCGACCCATACGCGACCGAGTTCTTCCGCGACTACGACAAGGCGGCCAACGACACCGTCGCCCTGTTGCGCGCCGAAGCCGGCCGCGATCCTTACGACCGCGACCTCTCGGACCTGATCGGGCAGCTCTCCACCCGCAGCGAGGAGTTCCGTGGGCGCTGGGCCGCGCACAACGTCCGCATCCACACCAGCGGCGCCAAACTCCTCCACCACCCCGTCGTCGGCGACCTCGACCTGGACTTCGAGTCCCTGGCCCTGCCCGCCGACACCGGCCAGAGCCTTCTCACCTACACCGCCGAGCCCGGATCGCCCACGCAGGACGCCCTGCGCCTGCTGGCCAGCTGGGCCGCGACCCACGACAACCTCGCACCACCGCGCTCCGTCAGGGACACGGAGCAGGGTGTGCCGTCGCCCGAGGCCGACTGAGGGGCGAGCATGTTGTTCAGGACCGGCGTCGTGCGGTCAGCTCGCCGCCGCGTTCGGCATCGGCGCTGACACCACTAGTGCGTCCACTGTGGATGGACAGTCGGTGCGGGGACGGCGGTGTGTCGACGCGGTCAGGGGTGAAGTGCCTGTGCACTCCAGTCACATGCTGGCCTGACGCAGGCGCTCCGCGTAGCGTCGAACCATGTGCCGGGTGTGAGTTACCGCAAGGCCGGGAACTTGCCCGGCGAACTGTCGAGTTTCGTTGGGCGGCGCGGGGAACTCGGCGCGGTCAAGCGGCTGCTGGGCGAGTCGCGGCTGGTGACGTTGACCGGTGTGGGTGGGACGGGCAAGACCCGGCTGGCGCTGCGGGTGGCCACCGAGGTGCGGAGGGCGTTCGGCGACGGGGTGTGGTTCGTCGATCTGATCGAGTTGCACGAGCCGGGGTCGCCTGCTCAAGAGGTCCAGGACCCGGACATGCTGGCCTATCTGGTGGCGACGGTGCTGGGGCTGCGGGAGCAGGGCAGCAGGCCGCCGTTGCTGTCGTGGCTGGCCGAGGAACTCGCCGACAGGCGGATGCTGCTGGTGCTGGACAACTGCGAGCACCTGATCCCGGCCAGCGCGATCCTGGCCCGCACATTGCTGCGCGGATGCCCTGGGTTGCGCGTGCTGGCCACCAGCCGGGAACCGCTGGCCGTCGCCGGGGAGGTGCTCTTCCCGGTGCCGCCGTTGCCGGCACCGGATCCGGGTGGGCAGCCGGCCCTTGCCGAGGTGAGCCGGAGTGAGGCAGTGATGTTGTTCCTGACCCGTGCGCGGGCAGCTGTGCCGGATTTCGGTCTCACGGAGGACAACCACCTCGCGGTGGCTGAGCTGTGCCATCGGCTGGACGGATTGCCGCTGGCGATCGAGCTGGCAGCCGTGCGGATGCGGGCGTTGACGCCGCAGCAGGTTCTGGCCCGGCTGGCCGACCGGTTCGCGGTGCTCGGTCACGGGGGTCATAGCGCGCCGGAGCGGCAGCAGACGTTGCGTGCGTGCGTGGACTGGTCGTTCGACCTGTGCAGCAAGCCGGAACGAATTCTGTGGGCCCGGCTGTCGGTGTTCGCAGGCGGGTTCGAACTGGACGCCGTCGAGGACGTCTGTGCCGACGACGTGCTGCCCGCGGAGGATCTGCTGGGCCTGGTGGCGGGCCTGGTGGGCAAGTCGGTCATCGATCGTGCCCAGCGCGATGGCGCGCAGGCGCGGTACCGGATGCTGGAGACCATCCGCGACCACGGCCGGCACCAGCTGATCGAGGCCGCGGACCACCCGGTGATGCGCCGCCGCCACCGCGACTGGTGCGAGCGGCTGGTGACGCAGGCCGGAGCGGAGTGGGTCAGCGACCGGCAGGCGTACTGGTACACCCGCCTGATCCAAGAACATCCGAATCTGCGCGCGGCGGTCGAGTTCTGCCTGGCCGAGCCCGGCGAGAGCCAGGCGGCCCTGCGCATCGCGGTCAGCCTGCCGGCCCTGTACTGGTGGTCGCGGGGATCGTTCAGCGAGGGCGTTGGCTGGCTGGAACGGGCCCTGGTGCAGGCGCCCGCGCCGACCGCGCTGCGCGCCGGTGCTCTTCTGCGGGCGGCCTATCTCGCCAGCTGGCAGGATGACGTGGCCACGGTGAGACGGTTGCTCGAGGAGGGGCAGAGCCTCGCCGACCGGCTCGGCGACGCCCCCGCGCTGGCGCTCGCCGCCTTCGTCGGCACGAACACCGCGCTGCACCGCAGCGATCTGACCGGCCGCATCGAGGCTGCCGAACTGGGGTTGACCATCCTGTCGACCGCGCAGGAACCAGATCTGGCTCTCCGCCTGTCCCTGCTGCTCACGCTCGGGGGATACGCGGTGGTGACCGGTGATCACGACCGTTCCCGGCGCACCTTCCAGGAAGTCGTGGACATCACCGAACCTCGCGGTGAGTCCATGTGCCGATCCACTGCCTACTGGGGGCTCGGTCTCGTCGCGTGGCACGCAAGTGAAGACGCGGAAGCCTGGCGATGTGCGGTGAAGGCGATCCGGATCGAACGGAAGATGGGCAGGCAAGATCGATACATCACCGCATTGAGCGTTGAGCTGCTTGCCTGGATCGCGGTCGGCCGGCGCCGCTACCACGACGCCGCCGTCCTGCTCGGTGTCGTGGACACTCTGGTGACCGAGTCCGGCACACCCCTGGCCGCGATGCTCACCGCCGACCACGACGCCTGCGAACAAGAGGCCCGCGACATGCTGGACGACGCATCTTTCACCACCGCGTTCCGCAACGGTCAGAACCTGAGGTATGACGACGCGCTCGCCTACGCCCTCGAGGAGCGACGCCTACCCACGCCGCCACCTTCGAAGGATGAGGATGTGGTGACGCCGCTGACCCGCCGCGAACGCGAGATCGCCGATCTTGTCGCCGAAGGTCTGTCCAACAAGGAAATCGCCGGCCGCCTGGTCATCTCCCAACGCACCGCCGAAGGCCACGTCGAGCGCATCCTGACCAAACTGGGCTTCAGCAGCCGGGCTCAGGTCGCGGTATGGGTCGCAGAACGGCGCTCCGGCAGCGGCGAGTGGCGCTCGATGGAGTAAGACCAGGTCCTGCACGTCGAGACGTGGTGCGAAGCTGACCGAGCGGCATCTGATCAATGTGTGACCCAGATGTCCAATGTGGATGATCGTTACCGTCCTTTATGGACTTCCCGGGACATTCTGGGGACATTTGACGTCGGGCTCCAATGAGGCTCTATGGGTGCTGACCAGGCAAAGCATGCCGATGGGGCCGTTTTCGGAACTTGTCACGAGAACGGCCCCATCGTCGCCTGTCAGGCCTGGTCGGCCCACCACTTCTGGCCGGCCTCGCCCAGAGTGGAGATCGGGTCGTAGTAGGGGTAGCGGCG
>JAVXWK010000389.1:0-18185 GCA_032230575.1 Pseudonocardiales bacterium
CGCGGAACGCGTTGAGCTGCGGGTCGAGCCGGGCGATGCGGTCCAGGTGCCCGGCGACCAGCTCGCGTGCGGTCACCTCGCCGGACCGCACGGCTCGCGCCTGCCTGGCGACCCCGGCGAACCACAGCTCCGTCAGCTCCATGAACCGACCCTAAGCGCCGACCGGTGATCTACGGAATGGGAGTTCCCCGCATGAGAGTCCTCGCGATGGCCGCCGCCGTCCTCGTCGCCATGGGCACGCTGGTGGCGCCCGCCCAGGCCTCCGTGACGCCCGTGTACCGCTACGAGATCATCAACCGCGCCGCGAGCTGGCTGACCGCGAACAACGGTGGCCGCGTGCCGTACGACATCTACGGGCGGTGGGACGGGTACCGGACGGACTGCTCCGGCTACGTGTCGATGGCCGCCCGGCTCGACAAGCCCGGTCCGATCACGCAGGACCTCCCGGGCTACTCGTCTCCGATCAGCATGGCCGAGCTCAAGCGTGGTGACATCGTCATCGATGCCATCGGCGACACCTGGCGGGACCGGCACGTGGTGATCTTCGACCGCTGGGTCGACCCCGCCCGCCGTGACTACGGCTACTACGCCTACGAGCAGCGCGGCGACTACGGCACCGACCACCGCGTTCGCGGCTACGGCCTCGAGCCCTACTCCGAGTACAAGGCGCGCAGGCTCAACAACGTCATCGACAAGTGATCGCTGCAAGTGATCGCTGCAAATGACCGCTGCGTTGAACTCCGGGTTGAACTCCACCACTGTCCGATGCAATGACCCGGGTCACATCATCGAGTCATGTCCTCTCTCTCGCGCTGGCTCACAGCGACTTCCTCTGCTCTGGCCGTGGCGGCGGTGACGCTGGGCAGGCGCCGCCTCTCGTTGCACCACGACGTGGAGGTCGTCGCGCCTCGAGTGGAGCTGACACCGCTGCAGGACATCCGGTCGCGGCTGATGGCGCTGGAGGCCGGCGTGCGGCTGAGCGGGCTGCGGGACTGGGTCGAGTACGGCGAGCGGTGCGTGGCCAACCGGCAGCCGGCGGTGGACGTGCTGTGCGAGGCGCTGCGGGAGCTGCCGTGGCCGGGCACGGAGGTGGATCAGCGGTGGCGGATGGTGCTGCAGGCCTCGCTGCTGGCGCACCTGCGTCCCGGGCCGGGGTTCTGGCTGGGGTGCGAGGTGGACCTGCGCGGGACGACGCTGGTGGACTTCGACCTGTCGGAGGCCCGGCTGGGCGGCGCGCTGTTCGACGGGACGAGGTTCCTGGGTGACACGCGGTTCGATCAGACGACGTTCCTCGGCGAGTTCTCGGCCCGGCGGGCGTTCTTCGGGCGGCACGTGCTGTTCACGCAGTCGGTGTTCGCGCGCGGGGTGAGCCTGGCCGGGATGACCGTGTGCGGCAACGGCGAGTTCTCCGGCCTGCACGCCGCCGGGGTGGTGACGTTGCGCGCGACCCGGTTCTCCGGCCGCGCGGACTTCACCTGCGCCCGCTTCGGCTCCGATCTGGACTGCTCAGGCGTGCGGTTCGGCGGGCGCGCGCTGTTCCGCCGCGCGTGGTTCGCGGGTGCCTCGTCGTTCGCGCAGACGTGGTTCCGCGGCCGCGAGGACTTCGTGGACGCCGCGTTCGGGGGCGAGTCGTCGTTCGAGAACACCCGGTTCGGGCACCGCATTCACGCCGACTGACGCTGCCTGTGGTTCGCCACGGCCACGCGGTTCGCGCACTTGGTCGAGCAGAAGCGCCGCTTGCCGTTGCGGCTGGTGTCGACGAAGACCGTGTCGCAGCCCTCGCGGTCGCACCAGCCGATGCGTTCGGCGTCCTCGCAGAACAAGGCCGCCATGCCCGCCGCCGTGTACGCCTTGACCCGTACGTCCGTGGGTGAGTCCTCGCGCGCGTAGTGCAGGTGGGGCGCGCGGCCGTCGTGGGTGGAGATGTAGTGCGTGGTCGACGATCTCGCCAGCAGCTCGTTGAGCAGCTCGACCGTGGGGTGGCGGAAGACCTCGCGCAGGCCCTCGCCCCAGTCTCTTACGTCACGTTCCTGGCGCGCGTCCAGGGAGCCCAGGGGCTTGTAGTCCGACGATTTCAGCACGTCGATCACGGGCGTGGCCGGGTCGGCGTTGACCAGCTTCGCGGCGAGCTCGGCGGCCGCCCCGCCGTAAGGGTTGAAATGCACTAGACCATGACAGCACGCTGGTGTGCATGATCGCCACCTGCCCCGCCTGCTCCTGGCCCTGCTCTTCCTCCGTCTCCTCGCACGGCTCGGTGTCCTACGTCAGATGCGTCTGCGGGCTGTTCCTGGTCGTCGAACGCGGGGTGATCACCGCGACTGCCGGGACCAGCACGTTCGCCCCGATTCACCACACCCGTGGTGATCTTGCTAGTGTCCCGGACCGTGAGCCGTCGTGATCTTCTGTGCGACACCGCGATCCAGATCCTCGCGGTGGAAGGCGGCCGGGGCCTGACCCACCGCGCGATCGACCGCGAGGCCGGCGTCCCCATCGGCACCACCAAGAACTACTACCCGACCCGCGAGAAGATCCTCGAGGCCTGCGCGGCCCGCATGACCTCGCTGCACAGGGCCGCCGTCGACCGCCTGCGCGAGACCACACCGGCCGACATCAGCCCCACCGACGTCGCCGAGCTGTACCCGGCACTGCTGCGCCGCGCGGTCGCCGACGACCCCACCCAGATGCTCGCGATGGTGGAGCTCTACCTGGAGGCCGTGCGCCGTCCGGGCGTGCGGGAGGCGTTGTCCGGGATGGTGCTCGCGAACGCCGAGGCGGGTGCCACGCTGCAACAGGCCGCCGGGCTGCCCTCGACCGTGCGCGACACGGGACTGCTGGACGCCTACTTCCTGGGTGTGGCGATCTCGTTGCTGGCGTTGCCGGTGGAGACGCTCGAGACCGTGGGGCTGGACGACCCGTACGCCCTGGGCATCGGCGTGTTCTCGGCTACCGTGCCTGGTCCGGCCGAGGCGCCCGCAGAACGGCGATCAGCGCGACCCCGGTGATCACGGCGGTCACGAACCCGGTGGCCGCGACCATGGCCAGCCCGAAGTGCCTCCCGCCGTCGTCCGCGGCCGTCTGAACCGCCGCCCAGATCGCCGCGGTCGCACCGCCCGCGCCGGCCAGGGTGATCGCGGCCATCGCACCGATCCGGCGTTGCGTTCTGGCAGGTCTTCCCAGTGCCTGCTCGCAGTGCTCGCCCAACGCGTCGGTGAGGGCGAGACCGTTGTCGGTGTCGGTCGCGGAGAACTCCACGACCTCGTCGTCGAACCGGACGGCGCAGGCCAGGTCGGTGCCGCGCGGGGTGAGGTCGAGCGCGCGGACCTGGTCCCACGTCCAGGCCTGCCGCACGCCGTTCCTGACCCGGGCGAGGCCGTTCTCGTGCAGCTCGAACGTCTCCTGGATCCGGGAGTTGCGCAGCATCACCACGGCCGCGGGCACGGAGACCAGCAGGGGGAACGCGAAGGCGAGCAACGCGAGTTCGGCGCCGTCGAAGTCGAGGACGAACGCGAGCACGGCCAACAACGAGCAGATCAGCGACACGGTCAGCGCGACGAGACCGCCGAAGCGTCTTCGGTGAACGGGATGCGTGCTCAGCAGGGGACCCATGACGATCACGCTACTCAGCCGGTCTGACAGTTCCTCGCTACTCGCTCAGGGCCGCGATCAGCGTTTCGTATGTCTCGTCGGGGTCCTGGCCCGCGGTCTGGATGACGACGGACTCGGGCGTGAGGTAGGCGGCGAACTGCCCGCAGATCCGGTTGATCAACGCCTCCCCGCCGTGCTTCTCGACCACTCCGTCGACGTGGTGCGCCCGTTCCCGGAACCGCCCGACGGCGACCTCGGCGGGGGCGAGCAGCACGATCTCCCGGTAGTCCGCGCCCACGGATAGAGCGGCTTCCGCGAACCGGTCGCGTTGGTCGTGCCTGTTCACCAGCTGTGGCATCACCACGTCGTGCCCGGACGCCAGGTGATGCTTCGCCATGGTGATCGCGAGCGGCCGGACGAGGTCGACGGTGCCGAAGAAGTCGTCCTGCCAGCCGCCGATCATGCGGACGATCTCGTCGGCGTCGAGGTTGAGCGTCTTGGGGTGCTCGGCGGCGTACCGGGCGGCGATGGTCGACTTGCCCACGCCGGTGGGGCCGTTGAGGTGGATCAGTCTGGGCACCTGATCAACGCTATCGGCAGACCTTCACCAGCTCGTCCACCGCGGTGGCGACCAGCGCGACGGCGATGTCGGGGGACTTCCCGCAGCTCGCGGGCCGCGGCGGCACGGGTTGCTCGGTCAGCGTCACCCGCCACTCACGGCCGTCGGTGTGCCGCACGGTCGCGGAGTCCTTCGTCTCGCCCACGACGGTGAGCACGTCGCGGGGCTCGCCGATCTGCGCGCGCACGGCGACCTCGGCGACCTGACCTCTGGGGGTGAAGCAGGAGCGCCCGCGGCACCGGTCGGCGACGATGCCCTCGGTGACGACGCGCTGCGCCAACTGGTGGTCGAGTCGTCCGTACAGGTGACCGGTCGGCAGCAGCACTCCGGTGGGCGCGAACCGGTGCCCGCCGGTGTGGGTGCACTCCCAGAGGTTCAGCGCGGTGGCGATCGGGCGCCCGTACAGCGCGCAGCAGACGTCGCGTTTGCTGTTCGTGCAGACCAGCAGCAGTGGATCTTCGACAGGCGTGCCGAACGCCGTGGAACGGCCCTGGCCCAACGCCTCGAAGTCGAGCTCCAGGGCTTCCTCCGGCGCGTCGAGGTCGGCCTGCTCCAGCCACGAGGCGCCGGGCTTCGTCGAGGCCAGGTACACGCGGCGGCTGCCACCGACGTGGGTGTCGGCGTGCTTGCCGGGGCGGCGGATCAGCAGGATGCGGACACCGGTGCCGGCGGCGCGGCGCTGCAGCTCGGCGCCGAGCTCGGGGTCGAGGTGGCTCTCCACGATCGCGTCGCGGCCCCACGGGCCCGGCTGTTCGAGGCACAGCCAGGCCGTCGCGGTCGCGGCCGTGCCGGCCAGCGGTTCGCCCGCGAAGTCGGAGAGTATCGAGCACCTCATCTGCACACTCTATACGGCCGTTCGGGTGAGGAATAAGGACACCCTTACCTAAACCTCCCCGGCTCGAACATCAGTAGTGCACGGCTACCCGGCTTCGAGCTGCCTGACCCGCTCCCGCAGGCCGGCCTGCAGCCGGGCGCGGTAGCCGATGAACAGCTTGTTGGCCAGGTACGGGGCCCAGTTGCCCTGCTTGGCGATGTTGTAGACGCGGTGCACGACCAGCGCGCCCTCGGGGTGGGGGTGCAGCGTGTCCTCGCCGCGGTACCACCAGTCGCCCCAGTAGGCGATCACGCCCCGCGAGCGGTCGACGAGCCGGTGCGATCCGGACTCCCCGGCGTCGGCGAACATGCGTTCCCGCACGTCCTCGATCGGCGCGCGGACCACGCCGGACACCTCGAACAGCAACTTCATCGGTGTTTCTCCTCCCAGTGGCCGTACCCGCCGACGGTGCCGTCGCGGGTGGCGGTGGCGAACCAGGTGAGCCAGGCGCGTTCGGCGCGCAGCATGGCCATCCGGTAGTCCAGTTCGATCCAGGCGAGCTGCGGCAGGCCCATGCCGGCGAGCTTCTCCAGCAGCACGGCGAGCGCGGTGAGCTGTTCGCCGACGGCCGCTGATCGCTGCTCGACCACGTCCAGCGCGTCGTCGGGGGCCAGCAGGCCGACCATCGAGATGCCTGCCTCGAACCGCGGGTACTCCTTGGCGGGCACGGCGATCAGCTCGCGCAGCCAGTCGTGCAGCTCGGACGTGCCGGTGTCGGTGATGGCGTAGATGGTGCGTTCGGGGCGGTTGCCGGCTTTCTGGGGGGCGCCGGCGGCGATCAGCTCACCGCGGCGCAGCGACTCGACGACGGTGTAGAGCGAGCCGTAGTTGAGCTTGATGACCTCCTCCTGGTGGCGTTCCCGCATGGTCTGCGCCATCTCGTAGGGGTGCATGGGCCGCTCGGCCAGCAGGGCCAGCACCGCGAGGGCCAGGGGGTTCGTGCGTTTGAACGACATATCCGCTCCCAAATACTCGGTGCCGAGTATACGGGTTAGGGTGGGCGGTATGACAACGGTGATCACCGGGGGAAGCCGGGGTATCGGTGCCGCGACCGCGCGCAGGCTCGTGCGCGACGGGCATCGGGTCGTGATCAGCTACCGCCAGGCCGCCGACGAGGCGCGCGCACTGGAGAAGGAGCTCGGCGTGGTCGCCGTGCAGGCCGACACGAGCAACGAGGACGACGTGGCGCGGCTGTTCGACGAGGCGGGCGACGACATCACCGGCGTGGTGAACAACGCGGGCATAACTTCACCGTCCGGCCCGCTCGCCGAGCTGCGGACCGAGGACCTGCGGCGCGTCGTGGACGTGAACGTGATGGGCGCGTTCTTCGTGGCCCGCGAGGCGTCCCGCCGCATGACCAGGGGCGCGATCGTGAACGTGTCGTCGGGGGCGGCGACGCTGGGCAGCCCTGGCGAGTACGTGCACTACGCGGCCACGAAGGCCGCGGTGGACGCGTTGACGATCGGGCTGGGCAAGGAGCTCGCGCCGCGCGGGATCAGGGTGAACTGCGTGCAGCCGGGCACCATCCGCACCGACATCCACCAGCTCTCCGGTCAGCCCGACCGCCCGGACAAGGTCGCGGGCAGGGTGCCGATGGGCAGGCCCGGTGAGGCCGAGGAGATCGCGAACGCCATCGCGTGGCTGCTGTCGGAGGAGTCCTCCTATGCGACAGGGGCGATCTTGCGCGTCACGGGCGGGACGTGACCCTGGGCTTGCGGCCTGGTTCCCCGCGTGAACCTGCGGACTTTCGCCTCTGCGGGCGGCAACGGCGCTGCCCCTAAGCTTCTCCGTCATGTCCGCGCCCACGCTCACCGACTTCGTGCTCGCCAACACGACCCTCGCGCCGGTGCCGCTGGTCCCCGAGGTGCTGCTGCACAGCGCGGTCGAGGCGATGGACCTGTGGGAGCTGACCGACCACGACCAGCCGCCGTTCTGGGCGTTCCCGTGGGCGGGCGGCCAGGCCCTGGCGCGGCACCTGCTCGACAACGCGGGGCTGGTGCGCGACCGGAAGGTGTTCGACCTGGCGTCGGGGTCGGGGCTGGTGGCGATCGCCGCAGCGCTGGCGGGCGCGGACTCGGTGACCGCGAACGACATCGACCCGCTCTCGCTCGCGGCGGTGCAGCTCAACGCGGCGATCAACGGCGTCACAGTGCGCACGTTGCCCGGTGATCAGCTCGACAGCGACGCCCACGGAGCCGACGTCGTCCTCGCCGGGGACGTCTTCTACGACGCGGACATCACGGCGCTGGTGCTGCCGTTCCTGATGCGCGCCGCGGCGAGGGGTGCGCTGGTGCTGCTGGGCGACCCGGATCGCGCGCACCTGCCGCGGGACAGGTTCCGCGCGCAGGCCCGTTACGAGGTTCCGGTGCCGCTCACGCTGGAGAGCACCGAGACCCGCAGCGCGACCGTGTGGCGGGCTTAGCTCGTGACGAGGCAGAACGGGTGGCCGGCGGGGTCGGCGTAGACGCGGAAACCCTCAGGCGCTCCGTTGAGCCGGGTCGCGCCGAGCTCCAGCACGAGCGGCTCGGATTCGTCGAGGTTCGACACGATGACGTCGAGGTGGATCTGCTGCGGGTGTTCCTGTCCGGGCCACTGCGGCGGCGAGTAGTCGTCGACGCGCTGGAACGACACCCGCCCGCGCGGTGTCGCGAGGGTGGTCCAGTGGCCGTCGGAGTCGAGGATCTCCCCGCCGACGACCTGCCGGTAGAACTCGGCCAGCGCGCCCGGATCCGGGCAGTCGATCACCACGTCGTGGAGCTCACCGATCGCCATGCCCTCTGTTTACCCGATGGAGATCGCTTCAAGCTTGGCTTTGAGGTAGTCGCCGCCGCCGACCTCGGGGTAGCGGCCGTCGAGCGACACGATCCGCGCGTCGGCGTCGGTGTTGTAGAAGAAGATGAGCGACACCAGGTCCTCGTCGGGCGCCGACGCGTCCGGTGGCAGGACGCGGTGCGGGGTGGAGCGCCACCGGTCCGACACCCAGCGGGCCATGAGGTCGCCGATGTTGATGGTGAACGCGGCCGGGTCGAACGGTGCGTCCTCCCACATGCCGTCGGCGGTGCGGACCTGCAGGCCGCCGACCCCGTGCTGGCGGTCGAGGATCGTGACGGTGCCGAAGTCGGTGTGCTCGCCGATGCGGAACTGCCCCGGCCCGGCGGGCCCGAGCTGCCGCAGCGCCGGGTAGTGGTTGACGTTCATGTTGTACGAGGGCGTGCGGGTGTGGCGGGTGAACATGTCCTCGGGCTCGCCGAGCGCGACCGCGAAGATCGTCAGCAGCTCGTCGGCCAGCGCCCGCATGCGGCGCAGGTAGTCCGTGACGACCGGTTCGAGCTCGGGAATCTCGGCCGGGAAGACGTTGGGGCGGAAGAAGAACGGGTCGTCTCCGCCGGAGTCCGAGCCGAACGTCAGCGTCTCCTTGAGGTCCGGGGGAGCCATCGCCCCGTCGGCCCTGCCGGTGGCCTGCACGTCGGGTGGCAGCCAGCCGCGGCCTCCGGTGCGCACGGCATAGGGCTGCTTCCGCTCCGTGGGCAGCGCGAAGAACCTGCGCGTCAGCTCACGGGTGCGCCTGCGCAGCTCGGTGGGCACGCCGTGCCCGGTGACCAGCAGGAACCCCGACTCCCGCAACGCCGCGTCGATCCGCGCCGCGACCTCGGCACGCCCGGTGCCGTCGAACCACCCGGACAAGTCCACCAGCGGAACACCCATGGCCGCTGTCTACCGCCGCCGCGAAGCCCGCGCCAGTGAAGGAGCCCACCCGTTCCACCACGCACCCCGGCCGAACTAGCCCAGTCGTTCCACCACGAAGGCTGTCAGGAAGCCCGCCGTGGTGCACAGTCCGGTGTAGAGGCGGGCGCGTTCGTAGGCCTCGGGGATCATGGTGTCCGCGATCATCGCCAGGATCGCCCCGGCGGCGACAGCGGTGATCACCGCGATGAGCTGCGGTGACGCGTCGTCGAGCAGCAGGTTCCCCAGCGCTGCCGAGATACCGCTCGCGACCGCGATCGCACCCCACACCCCGAACACGTACCTCGCACCACGCCCGGCCTGTTTCATCCCGGCGACGCTGGACAGTCCTTCCGGGACGTTCGAGATCACCACCGCCGCGAGCATCGCCACCCCGATCCCACCGCCACCCAGCAGCGAGACACCGAGCACGACCGACTCCGGCACCCCGTCGAGCAGCGCCCCGACCGCGATCGCCGTGCCGCTGCCGGCCTGGTCCTGTTCGGACGGCTGGTTGCTGCTGCGCTTGCGGTGCCGCGCGCCGTGCCGGGACAGCAGGACGTTCGCGAGCACGTAGATCACCGCGCCGCCGAGGAACCCGGCGGAGGTGGCGAGCAGCCCGCCGTTCTTCTCGGCCTCGTCCATCAGCTCGAACGCCGCCGCCGCGGTCAGCACACCCGCGCCGAACGCCATCACCACGGCGACCACGTCCCGGGGCACGCGCAGGAACCAGGCGACGAGAGCGCCCGCCACGAGAGCCCCGCCACCTGCCAGTCCCCACAGTCCAGCTTCAATCCATTGCGGCATGGCCTACATCTTGGCGAAGAACACCTTCAGATCACCGGCCAGGAGCTCCGGCGCGTCGTGCCCGGAGTAGTGGCCGCCGGTGTCGAACTCCGACCAGTGCACCAGGTTGCGGTGGTCGCGCTCGGCGAAGCGGCGGATGGTCTGGAAGTCGTCCGCGAAGACCGCCACCCCGATCGGCACGGTCGTGGGTTCGGTGGGCAGGTCCTCGCGGTGCGCGTCCTCGAAGTACAGCCGTGCCGACGACCCCGCGGTGCGGGTGAACCAGTAGATCGACACGTTGGCCAGCAGGAAGTCCCTGGTCACGGCCGGTTCGCCCATGAGCTGCATCGTCCAGGCGAGCTGGCCGACGGGGGAGTCCGCGAGCCCGAACGCCACGTTCTGCGGCCGCGCCTGCTGCAGCTTCTGGAAGCCCGACAGGTTCTCGTAGAAGTTCTGCAGCACGCCCAGGCGCCGGTAGTCGTCCTCGGTGAGCCCTTCCATCTCGGCCGGGTCGCCCGAGGGGAACGAGAAGATCTGCGTCACGTGGATCCCGGCCGCGTGCTCCGGATCCACCCGGCCGATCTCCGGTGCGATGAGCGAACCCGCGTCGTTGCCGTGCACCCCGTACCGCTCGTACCCCAGCCGGGCCATCAGCTCGGCGAACGCCTTGCCGATGCGCCCGGAGTGCCAGCCCCGCTCCACCGTCGGCCCGGAGAAGCCGAAACCCGGGATCGAGGGGATCACCAGGTGGAACCGGTCGCGCAGGTGCTCGATCACGTCCACGAACTCCATGATCGACCCCGGCCAGCCGTGGATCAGCAGCAACGGCAACGCGTCCGGGTTCTCACTGCGCACGTGCAGGAAGTGCACGTCGGTGCCGTCGATCTCGGTGACGAACTGCGGGAAGGAGTTGAGCCTGCGCTCCACCGCCCGCCAGTCGAACTCCTCCGCCCAGTACCGGGCCATCTCCCGCACCGACTCGACGTCGTCGCCGTACGCCGAACCCGCGCCGGGCACCTGGTCCGTCCACCGCGTCCGCGCCAGCCGGAACTTCAGCTCCTCGACGTCCGCCTCGTCGACCGCGATGTGGAACTCCCTGATCTCCGTCATGACACCGACGCTATTCGGCATTGTGGCCAGCTCCTGTCCTAAAGTCTGCGTCCATGTTGGAAACTTCGGCGCGCCTGCTCCGCCTGCTCGCCCTGCTGCAGTCCCGCCGCGACTGGCAGGGCTCCGAGCTCGCCGACGAGCTGCAGATCAGCCAGCGCACCGTCCGCCGCGACGTCGACCGGCTGCGCGAGCTCGGCTATCCCGTGAACGCCACCACCGGCAGCTTCGGCGGCTACCGCCTCGGTGCCGGCGCCGAGCTCCCGCCCCTGCTGCTCGACGACAACGAGGCCGTCGCCGTCGCGGCCGCCCTGCGCACCAACGCCGTCACCGGCCTGGAAGAGGTGTCCCTGCGCGCACTGCTGAAGCTCGAACAGGTGCTCCCGTCGCGCCTGCGCCACCGCGTCTCGGCCCTGCAGCACGTCGAGTCCGTCCCCAGAGACTCCCCAGCCCCCGCACTCGACCCCGAACTGCTGTCCACACTCGCCGCGGCCTGCCGCGACAGCGAGACCATCCGCTTCGACTACAGCGCCCACGATGGCACGCCGTCACGCCGCCGTGTGCAACCGCACCGCCTGGTCAACTGGGGCCGCCGCTGGTACCTCGTCGCCTGGGACGCCGACAAGGCCGACTGGCGCAGCTTCCGCGTCGACCGCATCTCCCCACCGGTCCCACCACACGGCCCGCGCTTCACCCCACGCGAGTTCGACGCCACCACCCACGTCGCCTCCCGCGTGACCGCCGCCGCCTGGCGCTTCCACGCCCGCGTCCTCGTCCAGGCCCCGGCCGACGCCGTCGCCGCCCGCATCACCGCCGCCGTCGGCACCGTCGAAGCCGTCGACGACACCTCGTGCGTCCTCGTCACCGGCGCCGACTCCGTCGAAACACTCTCCGTCTGGCTCGGCGCGCTCGGCTACGACTTCGACGTCACCTCACCACCGGAACTGGTCGAACACGTTCGCACCCTTGCGGCGCGCTACACCCGCGCCGTACAAGACTGAGCATGGCCATCACCGGACGGGACATCGAGCGCCTGCTCTACACCGAGACCGCGGACCCGATCCTGGTGGTGCACAACGGCACGACCGAGATCGTTGCCGCCGCAGAACTGGGCGGCCACACCGGCGCGGTCGTGGTGTGCTCGCGTTCGGAGATCCTGCGCAGGGTGGGGGAGCGCGACCTCAGTGAGCCCGATCTCGCGAGAATCGCAGAGGCGCTCGCGGCGGCCATCCAAGACGGAGCTCGTCAGCAACCGCTTTGGCCCGCTTGAGCAGATCAGGGCGACCCGCTGTCACTCTGATGATGTCGCAGTGGCCGAGGTACTCCAGCACGTCGGGATACTCGCGATCCTCCGGGAAGCGGAACCCTCGCTCGTGCAACCGCAACCACGCGTCCAACCCCTCGGCGTCCTCCATGTCGAGGTACTGGCCGAACCTCGACAGAATCGCCAGATCATCACCCCCGCGCCCGATCCGCGCGCACACCGACGCGGCGAACTGCCCGGCCGAGGACGACGAGTCGAACAACCGCTGCAACACGGGCAGGCATTTCTCCACCGGCGTCGCCGACAACGCGATCAGCGCAGCGGTCTCGCCGATGCCGTTCGTGGCAGCCAGTGGCGTCACCATGTCCCGCAACGTCAGGGCCACGTCGTCCAGCGTCACGTACGGCTCGGACATCAGCACCCAGTCCGGATCCGCATCCCCGGACGCGACTCGCAGGTTGACGACGAAGTGGCGGTCCCGGTCCCGTTGAACGTAAAACCCGCGGACAACGCTCGCCCACTCGGCTGACGACAGCCGGGACTTCCAGAACAACGCCTCCCGCCGCCAGTCCTCGACGCTCACCCCGAGCTCGGGGGCGTAGACCTTCTCCCGCAGCACCAGGGCCAGTGAGACCAGGTTGAGCGAGTACGTCGCATCCCGCGCGGAGTCGGTCATCCGGTTGGGCTCATAGGCGCCACGATCCAGCCGCCGATCGTTGCGTGCCGCGAACAACCGCACCACCAGGTCGAACAGCCCGTCCCGATCCGCCTCACCCGCGAACTCGCGCAGGAAGTCCAGCACCGGCTTGCTCGTCGGCAGCGCCGTGAACGACAGCACGCTGTACAGCTCCGTGTCGTCCACAGTGGACTTGCGGCGCGATCGGACCGAGTCAGCCCGGCTCAGGTCCAGCAGGGTCCGCCAGATGTAGCGGGCGACCAGGTACTCGCCGAACGTCGCGTGCAGGAACTCGTAGGTTCGCAAGGTGGTGTGGTCTTCCCGCACCGCCTCGGACGTCTGCACGAAGAAGAACCGCCCGAGCACGGACTCGCCGGCGGACAGGGGAGTGCGCGTTCCCGCCGACCGGTTCGGCGACTCGACACCGAGCAGGCTCGCCAGGTCCGCCGTCACCTCGTGCTCGGCCACCCACTGCGCGCCGCGGTTGTACATCGCCAGCGCGACCACCGACAGCCGTTCCAGCTCGGTCTCGACGTCGTCCTGAAGGTCGGCGTCCGCGCGGTCCCGCGAGGACTTGGTGACCTCGCGCCTGCCGAACTCCCGGAACAACCGCTCGTACAGCTGCCCCTGGCTCAGCGACGCGTGATCACGCTGCAGGGAGGAGTCCACCGCGTCGTACAAAGCCAGCAACAGCAACAACAGCGGCTGCTCGGCCAATGCCGGATAGGACAGCGCCACCTCGGCGGGCAGAGGCTGGTTGCCCGCGTTCCACACGTCCAGCCACTGTCGTACCTGGACGTCGGAGAACGGCAGCAACCGCACCACGTGCGACCACTCCGGCAGCTCCACCCCGGCACACACGCTCAACCGGCTCGTCACCACGAACACCGCGGGCCGGTTCTTCGCGAGCAGCTTCTCCTGGAACTCCGCGATCACCGTCAGGTAGCGGGTCTGGCTCATCCCGGTGGCCTGCATCAGCTCGTCCAGCCCGTCCAGGATCACCACCGGCAGCGCACCACCGGTCTGCCGCGCGAACCCGGCCCAGCTGACCGGCTCGTCCAGCAGGCGGTGCAGGCCGTGCTCGATCTGCCGCACCAGGTCCGCGTCCACCGGCGTGCTGCGCAACTCGACCCGCACCACGGTGAAGTCGGCCGCCGGCAACCGCGCCGCGAGCATCTCCGTCAGCACCGACTTGCCCGACCCCGGATCACCCAGCACCAGCAACGGAGCCACCAACGCCACGGGCGACGTCAGATACCCCACTAGGTAGGCGTAGAGGTCCGACCGCTCGGGCAGCCGGTGCCACACCTCGGCCATCGACGGCACCGTCGACCGCACCGACGTCGCCAGCACCTGAAACCGCGGATCCACATACGCCTCACCCAGCGTCGGGATCCGCAGTCCCGCCGGCACCTCACCGGACCTGACCAGCGGACGGCTCAGCGCGGCCCCGTACACCCCCGCCAACTCGGCGAGCCGCTCGTCGGCGGTGTGGTCCGTCGTGGCCTCCCGCAGCGCCTCCTCCAGACGCGCCAACGCCGACCGCGTCGCCCGGTGGTCCTCGACCGAGCACCAGAACGCCACCTCGGGGAAGTCCACCGCCAGCTGCCGGAACAACTCCTCGTACCGGCCGACCGCCATCGCCGGCAGCGGTTCGATCGCCTCGGTCGTCTGGTCCTGCTGGGTGTCGTTGAGGTCGTCCCACACCGCCAGCGAGCTCATGACGGCGAACAAGTCGTTCGTGAGGCCCTGGTAGAAGTCCAGGATCGCGCCCAGGTTCTCCTCGTACGGGCGAGCGGCGGACGGCAGCGGCACGTGGAGGTCGAACGGAGCGAACGTCGCGACGTGCTCGTCGTCCTGCGCCGACAAGGAGAACGGCAGGTCCAACGACCGCAACGTCTCGAAGAACGCCGTCACCACGACCACCGCGTGCGCCGCCTGCAACCGCTGCGTGCGGTCATAGCGGCCCAGCTCGCGGCGCTTCTCGGACACCTTGTTCGCCAGGTCGGAGAACAGCCGGGTGAAGTCCGGCTTCGCGTCGAAGAGGTCCAGAACCTCCCACAACCCCAGCGAACCCGCGAGCAGCGCGCCGCCCAGCAGCTTGTCCATGGCGGCGACGACCGGGTGGTCCTTGCCGCCGAGGATCTTGACGGCCTCGCTGTAGGTGTAGGTCCTTCGCACCCGAAGTTTCTTACACGACTGGACGCGCGCTCATCCGGAGAACAACACCAACAGCCCAATGCCGATCAGCACGACCGGCAGCGCGATGTGGCCCCACCTGGCCAACGCTCGGGCCACCACCTGACGTGAAGCCAGGAACCAGCCCGCCAGGCACCACACGCCCACCAGGACCAGGAACACCGCCACGTAGACCCACAGCGAGTCGGCGACGGTGAACACAGGGACGTAGACACCGATGTTGTCGCCGCCGTTCGCCAGCGTCACACCCGCCACCGCGAGCAGGCCGGGGGAGGCATCCGGCTCGTCATCCTCGCCGTCGCCGCGCCACAACGACCACGCCGCCTTCAGGCCGAGAGCCAGGGGGATCAGTCCCAGCCAGGGGCGGAACTGCCCGGGGAGCAGCGAAGCGCCGAGCGCACCGAGCACCGCGACCGCCAGGATGCCCGCGAAACCCAGGTACTGGCCCGCGACGACCTGCCACACCGAGCGGGCGCGGGCGAAGAACAACGCCAGGATCACCAGGTCGTCGACGTTCGTCACCGCGAACATGCCCGCCGCCTGACCGGCCACCCCAAGATCCACGGCGGCATTCTCCACGACAGAGGCACACAGACCCTCGAGAGGATCAACGCCGGGGGAGGGGAGCTGAACGCGTTCTCCGAGGTGCGCAGACTCACGAAACAGCACCTGCCGCCGACCCGCGTTCCGGATGGCGTATCCAATTAAACTGGTGAGCATGACGCCGCAGCGAAAGGACGCCGCCCGCAACTGGGACCGGATCCTCACCGTCGCCCGCGAACTCGTGGACGAAGGCACCCCGCTGCAGCTCAACGACGTCGCCCGCCGCACAGGACTGGGCGTCGGCACGGTCTACCGGCACTTCCCGACCACCGAAGCGCTCCTCGAGACCGTCGCCACGCCCTGCCTCGAAGCCCTCGCCGACCACGGCCGGCAAGCCCTCCAGGACCACGACGCCTGGCGCGCCTTCTCCGGGTTCCTCACCCGACTCGTCGAAGCACAGGTCAGCGACCCGTCACTCGCCAAAGTCGCCGCCACCGCCGCGGACACCCTGCCACGCACCACCGAGCTCAAACAGCAGATCATCGCCATCGGCACCCAGCTGCTCACCCGAGCCAGGGCCAACGGAGCCGTACGAGCAGACCTCGCCGACGGCGACCTCGTCCCACTCATGTGCGGGATCGCCTACGCCACCTACGTCCACAGCGACGGCCCAGCCGACCGGCTCCCCACCGCCCGCCGCTACCTCGACACCCTCCTCAGAGGACTAAGCGCCTGACCGCGGCGGACCAGCCACCACGAACGCCCGCAACTCCTCCAGCTCCCGCGCGCCACCGTCGGTGAACATCCACGTCACACCCGCGTCCTCGTACTCCCTCACCTCCTCCCGCAACGAACCGCCCCAGATCGCCACATCACAGTCAGCCGGCCCGCCCGACGCCACGAAATCCGCCTTCATCCGCGCCGCGTCGCCGGGGGAGAGCACCACCAGCTCGCCGTCCACGAACGTCGCCGGCACCACACCCGCACCGTGCTCCGCCGCACGGAACGGAATCGCCCGCGGCCAGTTCCCGCCGATCCACAACGGCACGTCCACCGCCGTAAACCGCACGCCCTCGGCCCGGAACAACGCTCCCTGATGGTGGACGACCTCGCCCGACAACAACGCACGCAACAACCCGACGCCCTCGGACAGTGCCTCCGCACGCGACACCCGCTCGCCGAACGGCACGTAGTCGTCCGGCACCCCAGCACCGATCCCCAGCACCAATCGGCCACCCGACAACCGCTGCAACGTCGAAGCCTCGTGCGCCACCTTCCACGGACGGCGCCGCCCCAGCGACGTCACCATCGGCCCCAACCGGATCGACGACGTGCGCGCCGCCACCGCACCCAACGTCACCCACGGATCAGCCAGGACCGTCTCATCCGGCCGGACCACGTGATCCCACAGGAAGAAACCGTCCCACCCCGCCTCCTCCGCGGCGACGGCCAGAGACACCAGCACCGAAGGATCACCGAGCGACGCACCGAAGTTCGGAACATAGATCGCGTACCTCATGCCCCGAGTGTCGCAAGCACCCCCGACAAGATCGTTCTAACGCGGCGGACCAGCGGAAACGTACGACCGCAGCTCCTCCAGCGACGCCTTCCACCCATCCAGCAACATCCACGTCGCCCCAGCATCCGCGTACTCCGACACCGCCGTTGCCGACGGCCGCGCCCCGCCACCCCAGATCGCCAAATCCCCGTCCACCGGCCCACCAGCCGCGACGAAATCAGCCTTCATCCGAGCCGCCTGCTCCGGCGACGCCACCGCGAACCCACCAGACCCGTCCTGAATGATCGGGAACAACCCCGACGCGTGCGATGCGGCCAGGAACGGCACCTTCCGCGGCCAGATCCCCGACGTCCACACCGGCACCTCCACCGGCGCGAACCGCACCCCCGACACGTCATACACATCGCCGTGATGCTCAACAGGCTTGCCCGACAACAACTTCCGCACGACCTCGACACCCTCGGTCATCCGAGCCGCCCGCGACCGAGCATCCGCGGCTTCACCGAAAGAGGTGAAATCACGCGGCACACCCATACCCACCCCGAGCACCAGCCGCCCGCCCGACAACCGCTGCAACGTCGACGCCTCGAGAGCCAGCTTCCACGGCCGGCGCCGGGGGACAGGCGTGATCATCGGCCCCAGCGTGATCCGCGACGTCCGCGCCGCCACCGCACCCAACGTCACCCACGGATCAGCCACCAGAGGCTGCGCCACCACGTGATCCCACATGAAGAAGCCGTCCCACCCGGCCGCCTCCGCCTCAACAGCCAGAGAGCTCAACACCGCGGGATCACCGTAAGTGTCGCCGTAACAAGGCACGTAAATCGCAAAACGCATGCGGGGGAGTCTGCCTCACGGCCCCACACCCGTCGCACCGTCCAACTGCTCCCGCAGGATGTCCGCATGCCCCGCGTGCCGCGCGGTCTCCGTCAGCACATGCACCAACACGTTGAACAACATCACGTCAGGACGCGGCCACCACGGCACAAACCCAGGGGAGTCCACCGCAAGCGCACCGATCGTCGCGTCGCTGTGCACCCACACACGCCGATAACGCTCCACAACGTCCTCACGAGACTCGTCAGGACCGGCGTACATGTCCCTGCCGCGCGCGGCGAGATCGTCCCAGCGCGGCAACGGCTCCGGAAACGGCCGGCCGAACACCTCACCGAAGTACCGCGACTCCGTCAACGTCAGATGCTTCACCAACCCCAGCAGGTTCGTCCCGCTCGCGACGAGCGGACGACGGATCTCCGCGTCGCCCAGACCGTCCAGCTTCCACAGCAACAC